>DQSS01000184.1 GCA_015663165.1 Arcobacter sp.
AGTAGATGGTATTATGGAAATATTCTTGAGAATGAGGACTGGGGATGTGCTATTGATATATCAAAAATATCTGCCACTTCTAGTGAAAATGACATAAGAGGTTTACCAGAAGCCCTTTTGAAAACTGTATTTGAACAATCATATGAAGTAAAGTATTTAGGGATGGAAGCTAACACAAAAGAGTACCACAATAAAAAATACAGCGTATTTCAAAATAACATTAGAGGGTATTATAATAAGGATATTCTAGAAGACATTTATAGTGAATATCAGAAAGTGAAATAATGAGTATTGATTTGTTAATCGAGGATGAAAGTCGGGACGAACTTTCTAGAATGCTTCTAAATGCTTTTAATAGCTATGCAGAAACTGAAAGTATGGAGGGTATCAAGGATATTTTTGGACAGTATTATTCCGATTTAGATAGAATCGATACTTTTATGGAACAGATAAAATCAAATTTTTTCGATAAAATAAAAGAAAAACAGGAAATATTTTTTTCATCTGTGTTAAAAGATGCGATAAGTAGATATGAGGTAGTAAAGCATGAAAAAAATACATTACTATATTTACTTGATCTGGCTATATTTATAAATTTATATGATATAGAATTTTTGATAAAAAATATATGGGAAGAATTAGAAGAGATTGGCTTTACTGATGAAAGTAATAGGGCTTTTGCACTTAATATATTGAGATATATAGTTTCTTTTAAAAATCCCTCTTCCATGCGAGGTTTTATCAATATGATACAAAACAGTACTTCATTTCATCTAGATTTTGCAGGTATGATATTATTACATACAGTGAAAGAGGAGAAAGAAAAAGTACCTAGTTTATTAAGTAAATTTACAAAACTTAATTGGGAGGGTAAAGAGGACGAAGATTTTTTTAATATGTTATCCGATACTTTGATTGATGAGGTAGGACTAGAATCAATAGTTTACTGTATTGAAAATATAAATGATGATTCTGCTTGGTTGGTAAAATATATATTGGGAACTAAAAGAATAGAAGTGTACATGCGTAAAGAAGGACATAAAGATATTATTAAATTTAGATATGGCAATCACAGTATTGAGGTATACCAAGAAGATATAAAAAGTACATGTGCTCAATATGATGTAGAAAATTTTTTATATGATCATGATAATAACCCAGCAAGTAAAGCATACCCAGAAGTCGTCGATAAGAAACCCGATATTCCAGCTTTTAGTGCAAGAGAAGCATATCTCGTATTTAACCATAAGGATATAGCATGAAAATAGTTGATGTATTGACCGATATAAAGGACTCTTTTGATACCTTTCAGGATGATTTTTATGAAAGAGAATCATATGGTATTAATATAAATTTTGCTATGGATAACGATGTATTTAGCTTTGCCCTGTTTCCTAAGGAAATGAAAAACTATGCTGATTTATTTGGCGAGTTAGATAGCGGTAGTTCTAACTTTTTAGAGCAAAAAGCAAGGCGATTAGCATATAGCATACGATATTTGGCAGAACGAGAAAGTTTATATATATTGCCAGCACATGAGACAGAGTATAAAAAAACAATATATTACTTTTTTATCAAATTAGACGAGCTAAAAAACAAAATTGACAAAGATAAACTAGAAAAAGAAAGAATAGAGCTAAAAAATAATTTTAAAGAAATATCAAAATTTTATCAAAAAGACTCCTCAATTTTCATGAGCAAAGTAAAGGAATTTGCACCCATACTTTTTGAATTATTAAATAAAAAATCAGACTATGCCTTTGCAGCTAATCAACTGCATTCATTAACCATTGCAAGTAGTAAAATGAAGCATTTTTCTGATATATCGGACAAAGATATAGACTATTGTAAATATGCAGATTGCGGAGACATTAATATAGGAAATATTATACAAGAAAAATCTACATATGAAAAGAATAAGATTAGTCTTCAAAATGATATTGATGCAGTGAAAACCGTATTGGGCTACAATACATATCATGCTAAAGAAAAAAAGCTTGTACTGATCACAGGAGATAAAGGGATAAACTCTTTTTATAAAAAAATTACGGAGGATAATGATATTGAATATATTCATGGAGGTATTGTCCGGTATCCTAAATATTTTACTCCATTTATATCCGAGGTCAAAATAAATTTATATGAAAATCATAATAAACAAATGATAGAGAAGATAGATTCCTTGTTTGATAGCTTCTTTGAAATGTATGCTAAAAAAATAAATGGCAATAATCATGTAATGATTTTGATAGATGAGTCAAAAAAACTAATTGAAAACTTAAAAGAAATACTTTCCATAAAATATATAAAGAGTGTAAGTAGAAGTAGAGATATTAAAGAGAAAGAAGAAGATGCAAGTCGTGAAGTTTTGAAATTTATGCATGACAAGAATTTTATAAAAGATATTGGAGATTTTTATGAAAATTCTGTTTACAAGTTCAGGAGTGCATTAGTTTTAATTCCAACTATTGATATAATTATTGATGCGAGAAAAGAACTAAGGGATTTAAAATATTTTCACAGATATCCATTTATTTTATGTTTAAAAGAAAATAAGGAGCAAGAACAATTTGCTAACTTTATGAAAATAATTATAGAAAAGCAGAGAATAGATAGAAGCATTTTTGATATAAAAGAGAACTTTCCACTATATACCGTTCAGCTTATTGCAGTTGTAATTATGTTATATGTTGAAAGGTTTGATTTGGTAGATATATATCTTAAAGAAGCAGAAAAAGAAATATCTAAAATAAAAAATGTCAAACATGATACATATCTATATATGATTAGTGAGTTAAATCTTTTAAAGTTATTTACTGAGAGGAAGAGACTATATAGTATGAAAGGGTATGAAGAACTTAAAAAGAGTTTTGAAAATTACGACAGAAAGAATGCGAATGATGGACAAAAAATAAGAGTAGATGTAGGAGAATGTTCTCTAGAGGTATTTTATATATATTACCAATATTTTAATAATGAACATGATGATTTGCAGGATAAGTGTAATGAAGTTTATAGTAAATTGTCAAAAATAGCACAGGATATAGATAATATCTATTTAAATCGTCCTAAAGTTAAAGAGAGGGCAGAGATTCAAATTTATTTGAATCTTGCTAGCATATATTTAATTAAAAAATATTTTTTTAAAATTGAATCTCTAGACAACAAAATAATACTTAATAACCTGAATATATATTATAAGCTGTATAGTCAAAAAGATATTTCAGTAAGACAAACTATACTAAGCGTACTGTTTTGGGATTTAGAAGAGAATGAAAGTAAAAAAGAAAGTAAGAGGATTAAATCAATTGATGTTATTAGGGATATAATGTTAACCTCTAATAATCTGAAAGATTATGAAGTACAAAGAGCTAACAAGTTTTTAAATATACTCAGTCTAGCCTAGCTATATAGATGTATTGAAAATTTTATAGGCTTAGTTTTAATTTTGTAAGCTATTAATCCTTGCAAAGAGTCCAATGTTAAGATATAAATAAAGGTGACAGGCTAGATTATTTTAACATAGTTACTTATTTGTGTATAATCTTCATATTAAAATTTAGAAAATTTAGGGGTCAGGTGATAATGATAACTCATTTCCCACTCATCTTAATAACCCCATAAACAGCAGGCTGCGATAGTCCCAATACTTTAGCAA
>DQSS01000013.1 GCA_015663165.1 Arcobacter sp.
TTGATACAAAATCAGCATGTTTATTATATTTATCTGCATTCCATTCGTTTATATTGTTCAATCATGTTCCTTTGTAGTCTAACGGCTGTCGTGAGCGATAATTTTCCCGTAGGGAAAATTATTCGTTCCTCGTACTTGTTAAGCTTTTATTGCTCTCGAATAGTATTTAATGTCACTAGCTCTTAACTTATGATGAATAAGCAGTGCTTTAATCTCATCTAGCTGATTTATCTTAGTTTTTATTGCTAAACTAAAATCTTTGATATTCTTTTTAAATGCTTTTAAGTTTTCTTTTGTAATTACAATACATCCTTCTAAAGGTGTAGCACCATGCTCACATGTATCGCCTAAATGAATCATAATAGGAACATACTGACTGGAATGGTCGTATTTGTCCTTAAACCATGCAATAGAACCATTTAATTGATTCATATCATGCTTATTAATAGTCTTATTTATAACTCCATTTTTACATTCAATTACAAAATATTCATTATTTCCAACAGACCATAAATTATCAGGACCTTTTCCATAATCATTTTCAGGTCTTTGCCCGATAAACCCAATGTAACTAGCAAGTTGCTTGATAGCTTCTTCAAACTTATTGGCTGTTTCAGGTCTGAAAATCAAATCATCTAGTAAAGCATCAATATCAATAATAAATTGATTGCTACCCGCAGTATATTTATTTAGTAAATAATTTTGTAAGGTTTTAGCTTGTTCATCTACACTTTTAATACGCTCGTAGCTAATACCTTCTTTTGGTTTTAGTATATTTTTGTTATCTCTAATCGCTGAAATTAAAAGTTTTTGTGCTTCTACTTCATCTTTATAATTTATGTACTCTGCTAAAACTTGCTTTGAATATCCAGAAATTATTTTATCACTTGTATCAATGGCATTATTTAAAATTGCAGTAGCATTATCATATTGATTTATTGAAGCTTCATTAAAAGCTAAACGTTGTGATATTGCAAACTCATCAGAACTATTCTGTGAATAAGTTAATGAAGCTAAACTACTTTTACTTGCTGTCACCCAGCCTTCATCTCTATTTAGAAATAAACGAACAACATTATTTGTTTCTTCTAAGCCTTTATCTCTTAATTGCTCAGACAACTTTTCAGATAGTTCAAATTGTGCTTTTGTCGCTGATGAAAACTTATCTATTGCTCCACTTTTATATAAATGACTAATTAAACTTTTTCCCATTAAAAATATGACACAGTAATCATCATTTGAACGTACACCACGTCCCATCCCTTGTTCAATTTTTTGTATTTTTTGATTTACTGATTTGTTACTTCCTAGTAATTGAGATTCAGTTATTTGATCAATTAATCTTCTTGAATCAGGTAAGCCATCTATAACTAAAACTCTACATGCATCATGGGGTAAATCTATGCCATCATATCTATTTATTAAAATAACTAAACCAATATGCTTAGTTTTCATTTTTTCAATATCTTCGTGCATTGAATCAGTTTCAATAATTAAATCGGCAAGCTCCTCCCAATATTTTTTTCTATATGCAGACGGAACTATAATAACTACATTTACATACTCTGAAAGTTTTTTGTAGTATTTTTTTAAACTTGAATCTGTAATTTTTTCATTCATAATTTGAGGAATCAAAATTATTCTATCACCAATATCACCTGCAATATCAGGTGTTATTGTATTAGATATTGAGTCTTTATCTAAATCAAAATGTGTAGCTAAAATACTGTCGTCAACTAATGTAGCAGTCATAAATATTTTTCGTTGAGTTGACTCTAGGCTTGTAATGACATCTATAGGGATTACATGAGGTGTAATTTCTATTTCTTTACTACTAACAACACATTTACAAAACTTCAAGTTATCTCTTAACAGTGGTAGTTTCCATTCAAGTGAACTATCTTGGTGATTTTCAAATAGTATCTTTCTTGTGGTATCTAAATTATTTTTCCAACTCCAAAATGGTACTAAGGCTATTGCATTTGGTTGGGAAGTTTTTAATTCAAATGCTTTACTTTCACTTTGTTCTTCTATACTTGGTAAAAATATCTCAAGAAGCTCACCATACATATCATTATCATTTGGTATTTTAATAGTGAATTGGCTTTCTACAGTATCAATACAAGCATGTGCATCATCAATGATTATTGTTCCAATATCAATTTTTTTCTCATTGACTCCAAAAACCGACCTACCATTAACAAGTTTGTGCATATTACAAATTAAAATTTCTTTACCTCTAATAAAATTTACAGATTTTTCATTTGTTGTTGTAGGTATACCTAATAGTTTTGCTTCTTCTTCGACTTGTTGAACAAGAAAATTATCTGGTACTACATAAACTGCTGGTGCCTTTTTTTCATTTAGTGAGCTTTTTAGTATTAACAACCCGACAACTGTTTTTCCACTACCTGTATTCATTTTTAAAACTATATTTTTGTCATCTCGTTTTTCATGCCATCTTGCCCAAACTTGTGATTGAACATCCCTAGGATATTGATATCTAGAGTCTTTATGAGGTAACGCACTAAATAAATCTCTAGGATTAATTAATGTGTCTATTGTGTTTTCTGTATTTAATTTATTAAAATCTATCATTTGCTTCCTCTGTGTTTGATGTATGCTTAACGGTTTAAGATAGCCAATAAGTCGCCGCTAGGCTACTTATTGGCTACTCTGTTTTGTTAGACACTAACTTTTTTCAACAAAATTTAGGGGTCAGGTGATAACGATAACTCATTTTCCACTCCTCTTAATCACCCCATAAACAGCAGGCTGTGATATACCCAATACTTTAGCAA
>DQSS01000024.1 GCA_015663165.1 Arcobacter sp.
AAATCAAAAGTTAAAAAACCATCTATGTCTTGTGGAGCAGGAATGAAGATGGAAAAATCAAAAGTTAAAAAACCATCTATGTCTTGTGGTGGGGGAATGAATATGCAAAGTTCAGTTTCAAAAAAACCATATATGGGTAAATTAAAAAGGAAAATACCTATAACTCCTCTTGAAACTAAATGGGGAGTTCAAACAACTATGCAAGCTGAAGCACCTATGTATAGAATGGAAGATCCAGGTGTAGGCTTACGAAATAATGGTAGAAAAGTTTTAACTTATTCAGACTTAGAATCATATGAGGGCGGAGCAGATGAAAATCATTACCCTGATAGAGAAATCATATTACATTTAACTGGGAATATGGAAAGATATATGTGGTCTATAAATGGAATTAAGTATTCAGATGCTAAACCTTTAAAATTTTATTATGGAGAGAGATTGAGAATTACATATATAAATGATACTATGATGAATCATCCTATGCATTTACATGGTCTTTGGTCTGATTTAGAAGTTGGAGATAATAAATTTGTAAGAAAACATACAATAGTAGTGCAACCTGGTTCAAAAGCAAGTATTAGAGTTACAGTTGATGCAAGAGGACATTGGGCATTTCATTGTCATATGCTTTATCATATGCTAGGCATGTTTAGAAAAGTAATAGTGGTATAGGAGAAAAGTATGAAAAATTTATTAAGAACAACAATATTAAGTGCTAGTGTTGCAAGTGTATTATTTGCAGGCGGGATGTCTGATGACCCTTTAAATTATAAGGTTACTTTAGAAGCTTTAGAAATAGTACATAGCGATGAACAAGTTTTTTCTTGGGATACAAATGTTTGGCTAGGATATGATTTAAATAAAATTTATATCTATAGTGAAGGTGAAAAAATAAAAGATATAGATGCCCAGAGTGAAACTCAAATTGTTTGGTCAAATGCTATTGCTCCTTATTGGGATATTCAGTATGGATTAGGACATGATAAAACTCCAGAAAATAGCAAAACTTGGGGTGTAATATCACTAATGGGAATGGCTCCATATTTCTTTGAAACTAGAACTACTTTACTAATAGGTGAAGATGGTAATATTGGCTTAAGAGCAAGTGCAGAATATGAAGCCCTTATTACGCAAAAGTTACATCTATCTCCAAGTATAGGAGCTAGTGCTTATAGTAAAGATGATGAGTCAATGGAAATTCAAAAAGGAATTGCAAATATAAGTCTAGGAATAAATTTAAAATATGAAATCATTAGAGAGTTTGCACCTTATATTGGTATTGCCTATGAAGCAGATGTAGCTAATAGTAAAAGTGAAACTAATTTAGTAACAGGTGTTAGTATTTGGTTTTAATAAGTAAAAGAGGTAAGTTATTTAAATAGCCTATCTTGGTAATAAAGGTACCTGACACGAATGGCACTTACTTAAGAAAAAAAGTTATAAAACATAACAAAGTGAAATAGAAATAAGAATAGTAAAAAAACTGGCTATAAATAAATTATCGTGTACAAACGAAATTATGGATTTCCCATCTTGCATACTTGATAAAAAATTTAATCAATTTATGAAAGGTGGGCACCATGTTGGTTTAGTGACCAAAAATTGATTTAAGTGGTCTTGACAAAGAGGGACATTATATTATACTATTTCGTAATAATGTTTCAATTATATTTATACAAGGACTTTTTTTATGAATAGACGGAATTTTTTTAAACTATCTGCTGTGTTAAGTGCATATTTAATAGGGGGTACTAATTCTTTAAATGCATCAAAATTAATAATTGGAGCGAAGCTTAGTATTCCAACTCTTCTTGACCCAAAACCAATAAATGGAATTAAGCAATTTGATTTAAATATACAAGAAGCAAGTCATAACTTTTTTAAAGATATAAAAACAAAAACATTAGGTATCAATGCCTCATATTTAGGACCTACTTTACTTTTAAGAGATGGAGAAAAAGTTAGTATAAACTTTACAAACAATCTTGATGAAACAACAACAATGCATGGACATGGTATGCATTTACCTGCTATTATGGATGGTGGAGTTCATCAAGAAATAGAGCCAGGAGATACTTGGAGCGCTCAATATACAGTTAAACAAAAAGCTTGTACAAATTGGTACCATCCACATAGAATGAATATGACTGCAAGGCAAGTTTATTTTGGATTAGCTGGACTTATAATAGTTGAAGATAAAGAATCTAAAGCTTTAAACCTTCCTAAAACTTATGGAGTTGATGATATTCCATTAGTAATTCAAGATAGACTTTTTGATATGAATGCTCAGCTTTCTTACTCTCCTCATCCAAGACAAATCATGCATGGGTTTAGGGGAAATGTGATTATAACAAATGGACAAATAATACCAAGACATGAAGTAAAAGTTGGTATGGTTCGACTTAGAATACTAAACGGAAGCAATGCAGGTATGTATAAATTCTCTTTTTCTGATAACAGAAAGTTTCATCAAATAGCAACTGATAATTCTTTTTTAGAAGAGCCTGTTGAATTAAAATCAGTATTATTAAGTCCAGGTGAGAGAGCTGAGATAGTTGTTGATTTATCTAAAGATAAAAATAAAAGCTTAAATTTAATTGTAAATGAACAAATTGATAATTTTAATCAAATTATCTTAACACTTGATGTAAATAATAAAGATTCAAAAATAAAAACATTGCCAAAAATTTTAACTAAATTAGAAGACTTAAACCCAGATGATGCTGTACATACAAGAACATTTTTACTTGATGGTTGGGGAAATAGAGGAAATCCACTTTTAACTATAAATGGCAAAAGAATGAATCCAATGGTAGTAAATGAAATAGTACCAATAAATCAATTAGAGATATGGGAAATAAAAAACTTAATGGGAATGCCACATAATTTTCATATTCACGCAACTCATTTTAGACCATTAGATAGAAATGGAAGCGAATTTGAAATTTTAGATAATGAAAAAGGATATAAAGATACTATATATATACCAGCAAAACAAAGCGTAAGATTTCTTGTAAAGATGATTGATTATGCCGATGATGAAGCAGAATATATGTATCACTGCCACTTCCTAGAACACGAAGATGCAGGAATGATGGGACAGTTTGTAGTTACGAATAATAAAAAAGAAACTTAGTATATATATTCCTAAGTTAATCCTTATGAACTATACAATAGGTCTAAATCCAATTTTGTCTTTATCTTTACTTGTTGTATCATCTAAAATCTGACTTAAAAGTGGAGTGGTAACGTAAATTAGGACACAGAAATTAAACAATTCTGAGTTAAAATAAACTAATAAGGGTTACAAATGAGAAAAAGCAAATACAGTAAAGAATTTAAAGATTCTACAGTACAGTTGATATTAAATAATAATGAAAGTGTTGTCAAAGTTGCACAGGATTTAGATTTAAATGAGAAGACATTATATCATTGGGTTACAACATATAAAAAGGCACATAATATACCTACAAGAGAAGCTAGATACACTGGTAATAATGAATCAATAGAAGTTGAAGTTAAACGTCTTCGTCGTGAATTAAAGATTGCTAAAGAAGAGCGTGATATATTAAAAAAGGCAACAGCATACTTTGCAAAAGAAACTCTATAAAGTATGCGTGGATTTATGAACATCAACAGAGTTTTAGTATAGCACGAATGTGTAAAGTTATAAAAGTAAATAGAACTTCATATTATCATTGGATAAATGCAGGTATGCTTATTAAAAAAGTTGATAAACAATTAAATGAACTTATA
>DQSS01000170.1 GCA_015663165.1 Arcobacter sp.
ATTCTACAATTGAACTTAATGGTAAAATATATTTCATTTCACCAATAGCAATATCTAAACCATCAAGAATAGCAAGAGTAAGTGGCAATACAATAGTAATTGTTGTGCCAACTCCTCTTTCAGTATCAAGTTTAATAACACCACCTAGTTTTGTAATATTTGTTTTAACAACATCCATTCCAACACCACGACCGGATATCTCTGTAACTTCTTCTGCGGTACTTAGACCTGCTCCAAATATTAGCATAGCTTTTTCATTATCAGTCATTGCATTATATTGATTTTCATCAATAGCGCCATTTTCTAGTGCTTTTTTTGCAACAGCTTCAAAGTTTACACCTTTTCCATCATCGTTTATTGAAATAATCATTTGACCATTTGCTTGTTCTGCTGAAATAAGAATAGTTCCTGTTTCATTTTTACCAGATTCTCTTCTCTCTTCTGGAGTTTCAAGCCCATGATCAAGTGAGTTTCTAATAATATGCATTAAAGGATCAGTAAGACCTTCAATCATAGCTTTATCAATCTCAACACTGTCACCCTCATGCTTGAAGTCAATCCTTTTATTTAATTTTTTAGATATATCTCTTACAACTTTAGGAAATTTAGAATAAATAGATTCCATTGGTACCATACGAATACTCATTATAGAATCTTGCATCTCTCTAATATGTCTTTCAAGTAATTCTAATCTTTCTAATACAGATGATCTAGTTTTATGGTCTTCAATTGTTGTAGAATACTGTGTAAGCATTGCATTTGTGATTACTAGATCTCCAACATTATTCATAAGATTATCAATTTTATCTAGATTTACTCTAATATTGTTTGCTGCAGCTGACTTTTTGATAGGTTTTTCTTTTACATCTTTTGGAGTTGCTTTTTTAGCCTTTGCTGGAGCTGATACTGGAATTGCAGCTGTCGCTGATGCAACTGTAGGAGTTACAGCTGGTGCTGGTGCATCAAAAGATACATCAGGACTAATTGCTTCTGCAGTATCAAAAAATCCAAAGTCATCACTATCTGAGAACTCAGATTCATCTTCAAGAGTATCTTCATTGAAGAAACCATATGTTTTAGATTTTTTACTTGTAACATTATTTGCTGTTATAGTAGCTGATGTAATTATACCAGTTCCATCAAAGTAACCACATGTTGCATTTGACATATCTGCATTTAGTGGAGCTTGCGAAATTACTGGTGCTGATACTACACCTGAATCAGGTATATTTCCACTAGCATATCCTCTAATAGTTACTAATAATTCAGTAGACATTTCAGTAAAGTTCTCTCTATTTATTTCTCCATCACATTCCATTTGAAGAATCTCTTTCATTACATCAAGACCATCAATCAGAACACCTGCCATTTCAGGAATAAATGTAATTTTATGATTTCTAAGGTTATCCATAAGGTTCTCAACATCATGAGTAAACTCAGCAAAAAATGCTAGTTCAACAGATGCCCCACTTCCTTTTAGAGTATGTACATCTCTAAAAAGTTGTCCCATCTCCTCTTCAGTTAATGATCCATTTTTTTCAGCTTCTAATAATACATTATCAGCTGATTCAAATAATTCTTCAGCTTCTTCTACGAACATATCTCTATACATTGTTATATCAAATCCAGCCATCTTTTACACCTTTTTAAGTATTATATTATTAAATTATTTTTTATTAAGAACTATATTAACAGCTTTTAGTAACTGATCAGGAACAAATGGCTTTACAATCCAGCCAGTTGCGCCTGCTTGCTTACCTTTAGTTTTCATCTCATCACTTCTTTCAGTAGTTAAAACCAAAATTGGAGTTTTAACATATTGAGGTAGTTTTCTAACCTCACCAACCATAGTTAAACCATCCATATTTGGCATATTTACATCACTGATTATTAAATCGTATTGAGTTTCTTTAGCTTTACTAAGTCCATCAACACCATCAATACTCTCTGTAACATCTGTGTAACCACCTTCATTCAATGCGTATGAAAGCATATCTCTTAACATTGTTGAGTCATCTACAATCAAAAGTTTCATAATATTCCTTATTACTCTTTATATTCTAAACTATATCTAATTATCTTTTAAAATTACATAAAACTTACACTTAGAAAGATGGGTGTGCTAACTCTATTCTATCTTTAGATACTTTTAGTACTTTTACTTCAATCATTTGGTTTTCACTTAATATATCTGAAACATTGTTTACTCTTTGCTTAGAAATTTTAGATATATGAAGTAAACCTTCTCCACCTTTTGGTAACTCTACAAATGCTCCAAAGTCTGTAATTCTAAGAACTTTTCCATTATGTATAGAATCTAAATCATAAAGTTTTTCAAAATTTAATTGCTCTTTTTTAACAAAACCTTTTGCATTTGATGATATTGTTTTTATATGTTCAACTGCACCATTTAACATATCTCTATTTGTACCTGTAACTTTTACATTTCCACCATCTTTATCTATATCAATAGCTACTTCAAATTTTTCTATTATTTCTCTTATTACAGACCCTGCTTTTCCAATTACTGAAAATACTTTTGAAGGGTCAATTTTAAATTGTTCCATCATAGGTAAAGCATCACTTGGTACAACAGTTGTAGCTTCTTCTTCCATAATATTTAAAATATGTGTTCTTCCCTCTTTTGCTTGTAAAAGTGCTTCTTTTAAGAACTCTAAAGATATTCCACCAAGTTTAATATCCATTTGAAGTGCAGTAATACCATCAAAAGTTCCTGCAACTTTAAAGTCCATATCCCCATCGTGATCTTCAAGACCCATGATATCTGTAAGAATAGCATATTTATCATCTTCAAACATAGCACCCATTGCAACACCTGCAACTAAAGAATGTACAGGTACACCTGCTGCTTTAAGTGCCAATGAACCACCACATACAGTTGCCATAGATGAACTACCATTTGATTCTAATATTTCAGAAACTAATCTTACCGTATCTGTAAAGTCATTATCTATAGAACTCTCCAATGCTCTTTTTCCTAGGTTTCCATGTCCAAGTTCTCTTCTACTTACACCAAGCATCGGTTTAGCTTCACCAACACTAAAACCAGGGAAGTTATAATGAACCATAAAGTTCTCTGTAAGTGGAGTTTTACTAGCAAGTACTTCATACATTTGTCCATCTTTTGGTCCACCTAAAGTTGCAACAACTAAAGCTTGTGTTTCCCCTCTTGTAAATAAACATGAACTATGAGCTGAAGGTAATAAGTTAATATCAATGGATATAGGTCTAACATCTTTAATACCTCTACCATCCGCTCTTATACCTTCAAGAACTGTCATCTTTCTTACAATATCTTTTTTAACAATAGATACTGCTTCATAAATATCAGAAAACTCAACTTCATCGTTTATCATTGAATCTAATTTAGAAATTAAAACTGCAACATCTTTTAATGCACTTGTTCTTTCTTTCTTAGCCATAACTTTAATAGCTTCTTTTATATTTAAAGAATAATTTTCTCTTACAAAAACTAATAAATCATCAGAAATATTCTTTTCAAGTAAAGTTACTTCTTCCATCTCTTTACAAGCAGATTCAAAACTTTTTTCATAAGTTGTATTTGTGTCATTTAATGAATCTTGAGCTAATTGTATTGCATTGATTAATTCATTTTCATCCATATCATTTATATTGTGAATTTTTGAAAACTCATCAATTGATGATTCTACCATCTCATCTGTTGAAATAGATTTCATCTCTATCATTAATAGTTCTGATTTACTTCCTGCTATATAAAGGTCAAGTGTAGAGTTTTTCAGTTCACTCATTGTAGGATTTACTACAAATTCATTTTCTAACTTTGCAATTCTAACACCAGAAATTGACTTTTTAACTGGTAAATTTGAAGTATATAATGCAGCACTTGCAGCATTTAATGCTAATACTTGTAAGTCTAATTCTGGATCAACACTAAGTACAATTACAGTTATAGTTGTAGGGTATACATATCCTTGTGGAAATAACGGTCTTAAACTTCTATCAATTAATCTTGATGTTAAAGTTTCAAACTCACTTGGTTTACTTTCTCTTTTTATAAAGCCACCAGGTATTTTTGCTGATGCATATGTTTTTTCAACATATTGAACTGTTAATGGCGTGAAGTTTTCAGATACTGGATTGTCAAACTCACTTACAACTGAAGCCATAACAACAGCTTTTCCAACACTTAGTAAAACTGATCCATTTGATTGTTTTGCAATCTTGTCAAACTCAAAAACTTCTTTATTTCTATTTAATTCTAATTCACATACTATTGACATCTAATTATTTCCTTGATTTTTATTTATTTTATTTTTATTTATTTTGCAGCACTACCAATTAAGTACTTCAAATCATCATCTTCAAATCTAACACCAAGTCCAAAATATAAACTTCGTGCATCTCTATTTGCAATATTATCTCCACCTATATACAATAAAATATGCTTTCTCGTAGTATATTCAAGTTGCGTATTTACATGTGCATTATCACCTCTTACATCATTGTAAGCATTGAAATCATAAGCTTCAAGTGAGAACTTTAAATTATTTTTCATCATAAAATAATCTATTCCTATACTTCCTCTATTTTCAATAAGTCCAGCCCTAACTCTAACTTTTCCTAAATCTTTAGCATATTGTGCAGAGATATAAGTTACACCTTTTTCATGTATTTTAGTGGCAACTGGAGTATTTGTACCTGTGCCATCATCTCTATAATCATCACTTGAAACAATATCAACAAGATAATGAACTGTAGGTTTAGGAGAATAATCAACGCCAAAATATGTTTTATAAAAATAATCATTTTTCATAAGTTGTGTTTTAAATTCTACTCCTAATTTACTCTGGGTAGTTGAACTTAAATATTTATCAAGCTTATCAAATGATGTTTCAACTTTTTTAGATGCTTTATCTACTGAAGCAAATGCTGTATCTACATTTTTAATTGCACTTTTTAAATTAGCTCTATTTTCATCCATTATAATCTGAATACTATCTTCAAGTTTTTCAAACTTTGTCATTATATTTGGAAGAGTTTTGTTTATAGTTTTACCAGCAATCTCAAACTCTCTTCCTGTACCTTCAAACTTATCTAAGATACTAGGAAGTTTTTCATTGATACCTTTTGTCATTTTATTAAACTCAATGCCAACACTTTTGAACTCAGCTCCAACATCTCTAAAGTTTGTAATAAGTTGAGTAAAATTTTCTTCATTTTTAGCAACAACTAAATCTAATCTTTTTATAAAATTATCAAGTGTAATTGCAGCTTTATTTATAGTATCACTAGTTTGGTCAAAAGATGCAAAAGATTTACTTATTGTTAATGTTTCATTTATTGATAAATAATCTTTTGCATTTGAAAATTCTATTTCAATATATTTAACCCCAAGCATACTTTCTTGTTTTAGTAAAACAATTGAATTTATAGGTATTTTAATATCTTTATTAATTAGTAAGTTTACTTTTACAATATTATTTAAAAGCAAAAAACTATCCACAGTTCCAATATTTATACCTCTTGATTTTACTTTTGCATTCACTTCTATTCCATTTGCATCTAAAATTTCAACACTTATAGGGTATCCATTTTTAGCGCCAAATTGAAAGCTCCCAACTTGAGAAGAAAGTCCAAATAACATCAATATTCCAATAACTACAAACATTCCTACTTTAGTTTCTTTACTCATTAATTTCTCTTTCTTTTTGTGTATATACATGTTTATACGTAACTATTGGTTTTAATGAAATAGTTGTATAAAATATATTTTGTCTTCTAGCTTTTTGATCTGTCGTTGAAGTAGCAACTAAATTATCTGCTAATTTAATTCCTAAGCTCCAACATTTTTTATCAATAATCAATTCATATTCTTTTATATTTTTTACTTTATCAGTAATATTATACTGTTCTTTATAACTCACAGTATAATACTTTAATACTTTAGTTCCAATATGCCCCGTAATTGATTTTAATTCATCAGCATCGTTACTAGTTTTGGAATAAGAATAATCTACATTTGTAAAAAATCCATTTCTGCTTAACCTTAATGCATATGTAGACTTTTTTAATAAATTATCCTCATGAGAGTAAATTAAACTATTTGATAAACTACCATAAGGGAAATAAAATGTAAGTTCATTTTCTAAATCATCAAATTTTGCATTTTTATTTTCATCATAAACAACTGACTGTTTAATTTTATGCGAAATAATAGCAGAAGTATTTTCTTTGTTATATAGTATCTGATTTACTGAAAAACTTAGATTTTCTTGACTAGAACTAACTGGAAATAATTTCAAAGAAGTATCACTATTATTTACTCCAAAGACATCTCCACTTGAACTAATTTTATGAGGTTTGGTATATGTTAAACTGTAATTTATAGAATGAATAAAAGAAGTATATGGTTTTATCAAATCTATGTATAACGACACTATATGCTTAGTATCTAAATAGTTTCCTTGTTTATATGTTTCTGAATTTAGATAATCTATATTTGTAAATGATATTTGCTCATTAAATGAAAAACCGATTAATTTATCAAAAAAATGTGTTGAATAAACAAATGGTACATTTATATTTGTTGTAGAAGCACCTAGTCCTTCAACCTTTACCTTTCTACTATATTTAATATCAACAGAATATAATAATTTATCAAACAAAAAACTATAAGAATATTTATGAAGTTGAACCTGTGGTAGAATTTGCATAACTTCGGCATTATTTTCTTTTGTAATATCATTATAATACTTGGTTTCAATATCCCCATAAAAAGAATTAGTATTGTAATAATATTTAATATTTGATTCAACTAATTGATTAATATATGCTATATTTTGCTTATGTTTAGTATTCATATACTCAGCATCGTTCATATCTATTAATGATATAGATAATCCATCATTATGACCATTTTTTGCAAATAAATATGTTTTATTATATGATAAACTTGCTCCATAATGTTGTTGGTTAATCAAGTTTACTTTTTCATAATAAGAATCTTTTTCGTTAAATATACCAATTGTCATATTTAACTGGGAGTTTATACTGTCTTTATATCGTAAATTAACCTCATGTCCATTTCCTCTATGTGTTCTAATTTGAGGAATGTATTCAAAATCCAAATCATCACTTGGAGCATAGTAAATAGGCTGAGAATATAAATATCCCTCATTTTCTCCATAACCAAGTGTTGGTCTTAATAAACCTGATCTTCTTTCTTTATTGGTTGAAAATGCAAAATAAGGGGGATTTACAATTAAGTATGCGGCAATTAAATGTGGTGCAGCCATATAAGGAACAGCAGGAATTAAAAAATACCAAGCAGGAATATCTTTTATATATAAAGTATTGTTATATAAATTCACCCATTGAGCTGTTTTATTATAATCACCACTGGAAAATTCTATACTCCAAGCAGGATCATAGCATTTACAAGATGATAATGTAGCATCTTTCAAAATGTTTAAATCAGATTTTACTTGTACCTCTTGTGCATTTATCCATATATTTGATTTTTTATCAATAAGTAATACGGGAGAAATTGAATTTGTTTCTTTGTTCATATCAATAAAGGCATAGTTACTTAAACTAATAGCTTCTTTATTTTTTGATATATTTACATTATCAAATAGTTCCAATGTGCTTGCATTTTTATCATATATCGCTTTTTGGGCAGTGATATAATATGAAGGGGAAAATATAAGAATATCTCCTATAGCAGTCACTATATTTCCTTTAGTAACTACTTGTTTTGCAATAATTTGAATTGTTTTATCTTCTTTGGCCTCTAAATTAAGACTAAAGATAAGAACAAATATAATTATTGAAAAAAAGAACTTAAGCATTCACAACCAAAGTTTTTGCTGTTTTATCGTGTAATGTTTGTCTTGATTCTGTATAGTAAGAAATAATAAATCCGATATAAAAAACAGATTCACTAATAAGTCTAGTAAACGATCTAATTAATGCCGTTGTAAAACTAATTCTACCAAAATGATTAAAATCAATAATTTTTATTTTTGCTATAATCTTACCAGGTGTTGCACCATAGTACCATGTAAAAAATGTTTGATAAATAAACTTCAATGCTAAAATTTGAAATAAAGCTTGATTCATAATTGCAATCACCGATTCCATATCTCCATTTACATTTTGTATTGGACCCCATAGCATAAAAATAGTTACAAATGTAATCAGCAAGTCATCAATAACAAAAGCCTTCATACGACTTCCATGAGTAGCTAGTTCTAAATTATTAATATCTATATTTTGTTCGTCATTGTTATTCAATTATTTTCCCTTTATATTAGAAAAGTTCAAAATAAGTGATATTTGTGCAAAACTCTATATGCAGATGTACTTCAGTACCTTAATTATAGAGTTTTGTGCAAAGATTACTTATTCTGGATTTTTAAAGCTTGGTAGGCTATGTCTGTTCGTATTTTTTTGCCTGAGAAGTGTACTTGACCACATAATGCATAGGCTCTATTTCTTGCAGTTTGAATATCTTCTCCAAAACCAACACAAAGAAGTACTCTTCCGCCAGTTGCAAGTAAGGTATCATCTTCTTTAGTTACACCAGCATAAGATATATGGGAATTTGCAAGTAACTCTTCGTCATGTATATCATCAACAATAATTTCAGCTGGTACACTTGAAGAATACGGATAATTCTTACTAGCCATAACAACAGCAACACCATATTCATCTTTCATTTCTAACTTAAAGTTATGAAGTTGTTTTGTTGCACCTTTATAGAAAAGCTCACTAACATCTGATTTCATTAAAGGCATAAGTATTTCACACTCAGGATCTCCAAATCTTACATTATATTCTAAGATAATAGGTTCACCATTTACAACCATAACACCTATAAACAACACACCCTCAAAAGGAGCATCTTCTTTTTTCATACCTTCTAAAGTTGGCTTAATAACTCTGTCTTCTATTTTTTGATATATCTCATCATTTACAAGTGGAGTTGGAGCATATGCACCCATACCGCCTGTATTTGGTCCAGTATCACCATCACCTATTCTTTTATGATCTTGAGCTGCTGGTAAAACAACATAATTATCACCATCACAAATAGCAAATACAGAAAGTTCATAACCATCTAAAAATTCTTCAACAATTACCTCATTTCCCGCATCTCCGAAGCTTTCTCCACTTAACATATCTTTTACTGCTTCTTTTGCTTCATCTTTACTTGTAGCAATAATCACACCTTTTCCACCACATAAACCATCTGCTTTTACAACAATAGGAAGTGTATTTTGTGCATCAATAAACTCATCAGCTTCATTTTGAGAAGATGTTTCAACAAATGCAGCTGTTGGAATATTGTACTTTTTAAGAATATTTTTCATATATACTTTAGAACCTTCAAGCTGTGCAGCTTTTGCTGATGGTCCAAATATTGTTAAATCATTTTGCTTAAAGATATCAACAACACCATCAACAAGTGGAGCTTCAGGTCCAACGATTGTTAAATCTATTTTATTAACTTTAGCCCAAGAAGCTAATTCATTATAATCTTTAATATTTATATTTTGACCAATTAGGTCTGTTGCACCATTTCCTGGACAAAAAGTGATATTGTGTTCTTGTTCTTCTTTTGAAATAGCTAGTCCAATAGAATATTCTCTACCACCACTTCCTAAAATTAAAATGTTCATTAAAAATCCTTGTTGTTATATATTAAAAATTAATAAAATAAATATTATTTGCTTTATTAATTTTTATTTACCCAAGTAGCCGTTAACCATAGGTTGGCCCTACTAGCCAATAGCTGTATGTAAGAATATGATTTCAGGAACATTTCAAATTGAACGTTACACACCATCATATTACAATTACTCACATAAAAACGTTATCGGACCCTCATTGTTTGGAAATCCCGCACTACCTAGAATAAAGAATTATTTTAGCTAAAAAATCGTTAATTTATACTAAAACTTTTTGCCATTTTGATACAAGATTCAAGAGAGGTTTCTTGTGATATTTTATAGTTAATATTTAAAGGTAAGTATTTTGCTGTAGTTTTACCAATAACTATTGCTAAATAAGAATCATCCCAAGTAAAGTTTGATAAAAAACATTCAATTGTAGAAGGTGATGAAAATATTATTATTGAATTTTTATTGGGTTTTTTATCTACATTATAATTAATGCATGTAGTTTCATAAGTCACTAACTCTTCACATAATATATTATTTTTATTTAGTATTTTATGTAAATTAGAAACAACTTTTTTAGCTCTAATATATAAAACTTTTTTATTTTTAAGTATAGGTATAAGCTCTTTTGCAAAATCATCTCCATGCCCACTTATACCTGTAAACTGTAAGTTTGAACTACTTTCTTTAAGTATTTGTGCTGTTTTTTTTGATATGGCATATGAAGATATATTTTTCCATGAAGTATCATGATTTATAGAATAAATTGCATTTTTAGATGTGAAGATAAGAGCATCATAAGAGTTAAAATCTATATCATACTCAAGGAAATTTATATCAAATATATTTAAAGATTTAATATCAAAATCTAAATTTTTAATATTAGATAATAAATATATATCTTTTGACATTATTTCCAGCCAAGAACTCTTGCTTGAATTGATTTAATATTGTTAAGTGTTATTTGATTGAAAGGTTTAAAGCTATGAGAAATAAACTTAGTTTCTGCAACAGTGAATCCTTTTTGGTCTTTATCTGAAACCTTCACTTCTTTTGGTAATATTTCAATCTTTTTAAGTTTACCTTTTATCTCTTTTGCATAAAATACGACATAATAAGTTCCATCATCTTTTTTATCAATAGTTACAAATACATAGTCTTTATCAAACTTTTTACTTTTTGAGTTAACTTCACAACTTTCATCATTTATAAGTGTAAGCAATACTTCTTTTGAAATAAATCCAATATATACTTTTGAAAATATACTCATATATTGACTAACTTTATCACTTAAAATAAAGCTTTCATTTACCCTCTCATTTCCTTTTTGCATACCTTTTCGTAGAATCCAACCAAGTGTATCAAAGTATTTAAAATGGTTTATTTTTATATCTTTTGCATGAATAAGTTTTTTATTTTCATATGGCATTAAAGGTTTCTTTTTATACTTATTTCCAAGTGCTAGTTTATCTAAGATATCATTTGCATCAAGCTGTTTAGTAACCCATACAGTTGCAAACTCAGGGAACCTATGTACTCCTGTAGCACCTTCGCTTAATATAATAAGTGCTTTTATTTTTAAGTCAGGAAATAAAAGTGCTAATAGAGCTTCTTTTTTACGGAGTCTTTTTCGTAATCCCATAGTTGAAGTTACAATTGTACTTTCTACAAAATATACACTATCTTTTGTAAAGAACATAGCATCATATTCACTTACATCTTTATACCCTGCTTTATAAACAATTTGTTTACTCTTATCCATAAGTAAACCAAACTTCTCATTTGCCTTATTTTCATGCGGTTGATGTGGACCTTTTAGTACAAACTCAGTTATATAAGGATTTTCCAAAGCATATTTTAAAAGTAATTCTCCAACTACATTTTCAAACAACTCCCCTTTAAAACCATTGTAAGCACTAATATAATGTGGTTCTTCTCTGTCAATATCAGTTTTTATCAAAGCTAAAAGATGTCTAGTATGGTAAGAATAATGAAGTAAGTTATCACTTATAGTACTTACATCAAGATTATAAATTTCATCACTAATTTTTAAGTTATCGTTTTTCATAGTTATTTTTCTTTATTTTTTCCCAAATTCAAATAAACTCAAAAGAGTTAGATTTGGTTTAGATTGTGCAAAACATAAGATGAAGTTGTACTTTAGTACATCAAAATCTTATTATTGTGCAAGATAAGCCGAAGCTAACTTTTTTTTATTCCCATTCTATTGTTGCTGGTGGTTTTGAAGATATATCGTATACTACTCTATTAATCCCATCAACTTCATTTATAATTCTTCTACTCATTTGCTCTAACACATCATGAGGAATATGAGCAAAAGTAGCAGTCATTCCATCAACAGCATTTACAATTCTAATACAAGCAGTATTGTCATAAGTTCTATTATCACCCATAACACCCACAGATTTTACATTTAGAAGTACTGTAAATGCTTGCCAAGTTTTATCATACCAACCTGTTGCTCTTAATACATCAAGCATAATAATATCAGCTTCTCTAAGTATCTCTAAATCAGGAGAATTAACATCACCCATAATTCGTATAGCTAGTCCAGGACCAGGAAAAGGGTGTCTTCCAATCATAGCAGAAGGAAGTCCAAGTTCAAGGCCAAGCTCTCTTACTTCATCTTTAAAAATTTCTCTTAAAGGTTCAATAAGTTCAAAAGTCATCCAATCAGGTAGTCCTCCAACATTGTGGTGAGACTTGATTGTTTTTGATGGTCCTTTAACAGAAACAGATTCTATAACATCTGTATATAAAGTACCTTGTGCAAGGAACTCAATACCATCATGTTTTTTAGCTTCTACATCAAATACTTCAATAAACGTTTCACCAATAATTTTTCTTTTTGTTTCAGGGTCTGTAACACCCTTAAGTTTACTTAAAAACTGTTCACTTGCATCAACTGTAATAAGCCCTATTCCTCTATTTGCAAACATAGCTTGTACATCTGCAACCTCGTTTCCTCTTAATAATCCATTATCAACAAATACTGGTACTAAATTTTTTCCAATTGCCTCATATAAAAGTGTCGCAACAACAGAGCTATCAACTCCACCACTTACACCACAAAGTACTTTTTTATCTCCAACAAGTGCTTTTATATTTGCAATTTGTTCTTTTGCAAAGTTACCCATATTCCAACTTTTTTCACAAGCACAAATATGTTCAGCAAAGTTTACTAGCATTTTCCCACCTTGAACACTATGTGTTACTTCAGGATGATATTGGAATGCATACATTTTAGTTTCTTCATTTGCTATTGCTGCGTATGGAGAGTTTTCACTTGTACCAATTACTTCAAATCCTGTAGGTAAAGATTCAACTTTATCTCCATGTGACATCCATACGATTTCATCATTATCTATTCCATCAAAAATCATAGACTTCGAGTTTGTGATTTTTAATTTTGCTTTTCCATATTCTTGATGATCAGCAGGTATAACACTACCTCCAAGATAGTGAGCAATTGTTTGCATACCATAACAAATACCTAAAATGGGTAATCCTAAGTCAAAAATAGCTTTATCAACTTTATAAGCATCATCTGCATATACTGAAGCAGGTCCACCACTTAAAACAATCCCTTTAGGGCTTCTAGCTTTTATATCTTCTAAGCTCTCATTGTAAGGTACAATTTCAGAATAAAATCCACTATTTCTTAATCTCTTTGATATCAGTTGCGTATATTGACTTCCAAAATCTAATACTAATATTGGTACATGTTTCATATTTAAATAATCCTTTTTAATTACTATTTAGATTATATCCAAAACATACTAATATATCTCTTTTAGGCATAAAAAAAGGCTAGAGATAAAATCTCTAGCCTTTTGACTTTTAAAGTGTGTTTACTTTTTAATAAATACCTAAAACTTGATACTGTAAATACCAAACACTACAAGATGCAACATATCCCATAACTATCATCCAAGAGTATTTCATATGAGCACCAAATGTATAAATACCAGGTAATTTACCCATAACACCAACACCAGCAGCAGAACCAAATGATATCATTGATCCCCCAACACCAGCTGTTAAAGTTACAAGCATCCACTGATCAAGTCCCATAACAGGATTTGCCTTAAGTGCAGCAGACATTACCGGAACATTATCAACAATAGCAGATAAGAATCCAACACCAATATTTGACCATGTAGGACCAAGAACTGAAGGATCATAAACAACTGCAGCTAGTGCTAACCAACCTACAAAGTAAAGTGCACCAACTCCAGCAAGTATACCAAAGAAGAACATTAAAGTATTGTTTTCAATTTTAGACATAGATTGAAATACATCAAATCCAGCATCATGAACTGTTTTTAATCTGTAATCGTACATTTTAAGTAAAGAAAGTCCAAACATCATACCCCACATAGCTGGAAGATGTAAAACTTGATGAGACATTACTGCACAAAAGATTGTAAACATACCAAGAGCAATAACTACTTTAGCACCTTGAGACATTACAGGTTTAACTTCTTTAGATAAGTCAATATCAGGTAATGTATTAGGAACTACTTTAGAAAGTAAGAATGCAGTTACAGCATAACCAATACTTGCAGCGGGGAATAAGAATAAGAAATCAACAAATGTCCCTTTTCCTGCAGTCCAAGCCATAAGTGTAGTAATATCACCAAATGGAGACCAAGCACCACCAGCATTTGCTGCAACAACAATATTAATAGCACCAGGTACTAAGAATGCTTTATTTTTTTGTTCAATTGTAATAAGTACAGTTGATAAAATAAGAGCTGTTGTTAAGTTATCTGCAATAGGAGAGATAAAGAATGCTAATATACCAGTTACCCAGAATAATTGTCTATATGTATATCCCTTAGAGATAAGCTTATACTTTAAGCTTTCAAACACATTCATATGAATCATAGTTTCAATATATGTCATAGCTACAAGTAAGAAGAAGAAAATTTCAGCAATTTCTAATATCAAATGTTGAGCTTGCGTATGCACAAGATTCATATTCATACCATTTATTGCATAGTAAAATGCAATAACCATAAACATAAATGTACCCATTAATAAAGCAGGTTTTGCCTTATCTATATGGTATTGTTCCTCTGTTGCAACAAAATAATATCCAATAACAAATATTACTAGTGCTGATATTCCAGCCCAAGTCATAGTAATGTCAGGAATCGCTCCTACACCACCAGCACTTGCATTTAAAAATGATATACTTACCATAAGTGCTACCAATCCTTTAATCATAAATTCTCCTTAATATAATGTGCTCCAATAGATTTTTTTCTATTTATTGCACTTCTAATAATAGATTTTGCCGTAAGTAACCTTAAAAACAACAATCTTCCTACATTCTCTTCGAGGTATGATTCTACTTCTTCTAAGGCATCAATAAGGTTTTGCATACTTCTTACTATTCCTACTTTTGTCCACATTAGATTTCTAAGGGCATTTTTTATAGCTTTGTCACTATTTTTTAGTAACGTAAAGTATTCTATCTCTTTAGTATAGTTTTTTTTAGATATTTTAAAGTTATTTTCTAAAGACTCATTTACTGCTAACTTTGAAAATACCAAACCTTCAAGTAAAGAATTTGAAGCTAGTCTATTTGCACCATGAACACCAGTACAAGCAATCTCACCTATAGCATATAGATTTTTATATCCTTTTACTTTTGAGTTTAAATCAACATCAACTCCACCCATACTATAGTGAAAGGCAGGTGAAATTGGAACTCTTTCAAAAGGTAAGTCAAATCCAACTTCTTTTAAATCTTTATAAATATTTGGAAATCTTTTTTTAAAGAATTTTTTATTAAATTTTTTAAAAGATAAATATATTTGAGTTTCATTTTTTTGTGAATGATCAAATATAGCACGACTTACAACATCTCTTGGTGCAAGTTCTGCATCTTTATGATAATTCTTTAAAAAGCCATATCCTTCTTCATCTTCAATTATAGCACCCTCACCTCTTAAAGCTTCTGTTAAAAGTTGTTTTCTTGCATTTGGACTATCTACAAATACTGTAGGATGAAATTGCATCATCTCCATATCTTTTAAAGGAATATTTTTTTCTACACAAATACCTTGAATATCTCCTGCAATTGTTGTGGAATTTGTATGATACCTATAAATTGAACCTACTCCACCTGATGCTAAAATAGTATTATGAGAGTATATAATTTTATCTTTTCCATTTTGTAGAATATGTACACCATAACAAATATCATCTTGCATAAGTAAATCTATAACAATACTATCTGTTACAACTTCATGTGGACATGATTTTAGCAAAAACATATGCATTTCACGTCCAGTTGCATCACCATCTGCGTGTAAAATTCTATTTTTACTATGAGCTGCTTCTTTTGTATATGCTAGTTCTCCATCATTTGTTAAGTCAAATTGCATTCCACCATTTATCAAGCTTTCTATGCTATCTAAAGAATGTTCACTTAGTGCTTGAACTGCTTCTTTATTGTTTTGAAATACACCTGCATTTAAAGTATCTTCTACATGAGCTGGTATATCAGCTTCATCAACTGCACAGGCAACTCCACCTTGTGCAAAGAATGTATTACATTCCCAAGGTGATTTTTTACATATTAATAACACTTTTTTATCTGCTGGTATATATCTTGCAGCATTTAGTCCTGCAATTCCTGTACCTACTATCACATAATCATATATCATTATTTTGTTTGCTCTTTTTTGCTATCTACATAAACTGGGTTTGTTTTGAAACCACAACCATACAGAAATATTAAAATTGTTGATATTACAAATATTGTTTTTATCATTATTTTACACTCCTAAATTTTATAAAAATATATTATCTTATCTTTAATAACAATTTGATTAAATTTATAGTAAAATAGAAGTATTAAAATAATAATTATAAGGAAAATACATATGAATACTAAGTTAGCAAAAAGAATGGACACATTATCTCCTTCTATGACAATAGCTATTTCAACTTTAGCACAAGAACTTAAAGCTGAGGGTAAAGATGTATTAAGTTTTAGTGCTGGTGAACCTGATTTTGATACACCTCAAAAGATTAAAGATGCTGCAATTGAAGCATTAAACACTGCAAAGACTAAATATACAGCAGTTGCAGGTACTCCTGAAGTAAAAGCAGCTATTACAAAAAAGCTAAAAGACGAAAACAACTTAGAATACAAAGCTTCTGATATTATGGTAAATGTTGGAGCTAAACATAGTTTATTTAATATATTCCAAGCAATTATTGATGAAGGTGATGAAGTAATCATCCCTGCACCTTACTGGGTGACTTACCCAGAACTTGCTAAGTATTCAGGTGGTGTTCCTGTAGAAGTACAAACAAATGATGCAAGTGAATTCAAAATGACTGCAGCACAATTAAAAGATGCAATCACTCCAAAAACAAAAATGCTTATCTTAACAACACCGTCAAATCCAACAGGTTCAGTTTATTCTAAATCAGAACTAGAAGAGATTGCAGAAGTTTTAAAAGGTACAGATATTTGGGTAATTAGTGATGAGATGTATGAAAAACTTATCTATGATGATTTAAAATTTACAGCAACTGCAAGTATCAGTGATGATATGTATCAAAGAACTATAACTGTAAATGGTCTTAGTAAATCTGTTGCAATGACTGGTTGGAGATTTGGTTACTTAGCTACTCCATGTGTCGAACTTATAAAAGCTATGACAAAACTACAGTCACAATCAACATCAAATATAAACTCTATAACTCAACACGCATCAATCACTGCACTTTTAGGTGAAGTTAATGATGATATTGAAATGATGAGAGTAGAGTTTGAAAAAAGAAGAAATATTGCTTGTGATTTATTTAATGAAATTGATGGTCTAAGTGTAGTTAAACCTCAAGGTGCATTTTACTTATTTGTAAATATTAAAGAAGTTGAAGAGAATAGTTTAGAATTTTGTAAAAAAATGCTAGCTGATACTGGAGTTGCTGTTGTTCCTGGTCTTGGATTTGGACTTGATGGTTACTTTAGATTCTCATTTGCAACTGATGAAGCAACAATAAAAGAAGGTATTTCAAGAATAGCATCTTTTGTAGGAACTTATAAATAGTGATTTCAGCAGAAAAAAAAGCAACTATTGTATCAAGTAGTGTAGCTGCCGTTCTTACGGTACTTAAACTTACAGTTGGAATTATGAGTGGTTCTGTTGCTGTACTTGCTAGTGCTGTTGATAGTGTACTTGACTTATTTGTTTCACTTTTCAACTACTTTGCAATTTCAAATTCTGAAAAGCCTGCAGATAGTCAGTTCAATTATGGACGAGGTAAAATTGAAGCATTAGCAAGTGTAATTGAAGGTACTATTATAACTATTTCTGGACTGTTTTTACTTTATGCTGCAATTGATAAGTATGCAAATGACAAAGTTTCATCTATGGGTGAAACATCTATAATAGTTATGCTTATTTCTCTTTTTATTACTATTGGGCTTGTAGCATACTTAAATGCAGTTGCAAGAAAAACAAACAATATGGTGATAAAAGCAGATGCTTTACATTATAAGACTGATGTATGGACAAATATTGCTGTTATTATTTCACTTGTAGGTGTATATTTTACATCTTATGAAATCATTGATGTTATTATTGGTGGTGGTATATCTATATATATTATTTATTCTGCGTATGAACTTATTGAAGAAGGTATTTTAGTACTTCTTGATAGTTCTTTAGATGAAGAAACGACTAATGATATTAAAAAGGTTCTTACAAGTGAAGTTCAAGTAAACGACTATCACTTTCTAAAAACAAGAACAGCAGGACATAACAATTTTGTAGATGTGCATTTAGTTTTTGACTGTATTATTACTCTTATGGAAGCACATAGAGTAAGCGATAGAATTGAAGAAAAAATTGAACAACTAGATAAAAGTAAATTTTGGGTTATAAATATACATCTTGACCCTTATGATGACTCAGAAATAAACACTGAACACTGTGATGCACAACTAGATGGCTAAAAAAAAATCTAGCATCTTTGAGTGCCAACATTGTGCAGAACAAAGTGCAAAATGGCTAGGAAAATGTCCATCTTGTGGAGCTTGGGAAAGTTTCTATGAACTTACAAGTGAGCAAAGAGAAACTATAAAAAAAGTTTCAAAACTTACAAATGAAGAGTCAAAAGCCACTCCAATTACACAAGTAAAAGAAGATAATATACAAAGATTTTCTACTTTTAATGATGAATTTGATTTAGTAATGGGTGGAGGAATAGTACCTGGTGGACTAACTCTTATAGGTGGAAGTCCAGGTGTTGGAAAATCTACATTATTACTAAAAATAGCAGGAAACATTGCAAAAAGTGGTAAAAAAGTTTTATATGTATCAGGTGAAGAATCATCTGGTCAAATAAAAATGAGAGCTACAAGACTAGATGCAAATGAAGACAACTTATTCTTACTATCTCAAATACAACTTGAAGCTATTCAAGATGAACTTTTAAGACAAGATTATGAAGTAGCAATTATAGATTCTATTCAGACTATATATTCAGACAAACTAACATCATCTCCAGGAAGCGTTTCACAAGTACGAGAGATAACATTTGAACTAATGAGAAAAGCAAAAGAATCAGACATTGCCATGTTTATTATAGGGCATATTACAAAAGATGGTTCTATTGCAGGACCAAGGGTATTAGAACATATGGTTGATACTGTTTTATACTTTGAGGGTGAAAGTTCTAAAGAGATTAGAATGCTTAGAGGATTTAAAAATCGTTTTGGTTCTACAAGTGAAATTGGCATATTTGAGATGACCAAAAATGGTTTAGAGAGTGCAAAAGACATTACAAATAAGTTCTTTACAAAAGACTCAAATCAAAGTGGTTCTTGTCTAACTGTAACTGCTGAAGGTAGCCGAGCACTTATACTTGAAGTTCAAGCTTTAGTATCTACATCAAATCATCCAAATCCAAAAAGAAGTGCTACAGGGTTTGATACAAACAGACTAAATATGCTTTTAGCATTACTAGAAAAAAAGATTGATTTACCGCTAAATTCATACGATGTATTTATAAATATAAGTGGAGGAATCAAAGTAAAAGAAAGCTCAGCAGACTTAGCAGTAATTGCTGCAATCATCTCAAGCTTTAGAAATAGACCTATATCTAAAGAGTCAGTTTTTATAGGTGAAGTTAGTTTAACTGGAGAGATAAAAGATGTATTCAGTTTAGAAAATAGACTAAAAGAAGCATCTTCATGTGGAATAAAAAAAGCAATTATACCAAGTAAACCAAAGGGTATAAAAGGTATTAAATGCTTTGAAGTAGATGAAGTTTCTAAGATGTTAGAACTATTCTAAATAAAAAATAAATTAAAATTAAAAGGAAAAAAATGGTAAATTATACAATTACAACAGCAATAATGGGTGAAAGACCAAAAGTTACAAACCCAAACAAAGGCTTTTTAGAAACACTAACTGAAAAAGGTTTTACAGATATGATAGAACACTTTTATAGTGAAGTTCTTGATAGTCAAATAGCTCACTTCTTCCCTGATGATGAAGCAGAACTAGAAATCATTAAAACAAGAAATGGTTCATACTTTATGATGATGTGTGGTGGTGATGAAAGATATCTTACTAAATATGATGGTATTTTTGATCAGATTAAAACACATGAGATGTTCTCTATTCCTGATAAAGCTAGAACTGAGTGGTTAGGATGTTGGGAGACTGTACTTAAACCTTTAGAAGGTAAAGTAAGCGATGAAGATATTCAGTCATACTGGAATTGGCTTGAAGTATTTTCAAAACATATAGTGAACTACGAAAATGACAGATCAACATATGAAGATAATGCAAAAACAAAATAATTTAATAAAAGGATAAAATATGTCAAGAGATATGTGCGCAGATGTAAAAATGGAAGAAGGTTATATGAGAATGAGTGTTGAGTTTAACAACGATAAAAGTCGTGATACAATTCAAGAAGCAATTTCAAAAGTAGAAAAAAGTATGAAAGTATACCCAAGCGTAATAAGAAGAAACATAGATGAACAAGCTGGAAACTTTTCTATAGAATTTGGAGATGACGGAATCCCTAGAGATGCTGGTGATTTTTGTGAAGCAGTAATGAAAGAATTAAATATAACAAACTGTGGAATTTAGTTTAGACAATCAAACTTCTTTTGAAGTTGATTTAGAACTATTAGAAGATATTGCTTTAAGTATATCTTCTAAAAACATAGAACTTGTAATATGCTACAACGATTATATCAAAGAGATAAATCAAGAGTTTAGAGCAAAAGATACACCAACTGATGTATTAAGTTTCCCTTATGAAGATATGCCATTTATGCCACTTGGTAGTATAGTAATATCTGTTGATTTTGTAAAAGAAAAAGCAAAACAATATTCTCATAAAGAATATGAAGAGTTTATACTATTATTTATACATGGTCTGCTACATCTAGTAGGATATGATCATGAAATAGATAATGGTGAACATAGAAAAAAAGAAGAAGAACTAATAAATCAATTTAATTTGCCAAGTAGTTTAATAGTAAGGAATAGTTAAAAATGGATATTTTTATATTTGTAGTAGCAATGGGAGCACTTATATATGGTGCAGATTTTATAATAGAACAAAGTGAAAAGATTGCATTACACTTTAATATTTCAGCATTTGTAATAGGTGCAACTCTTATAGCTCTAGGTACTTCACTACCTGAGATGGCTGTATCGGTGAGCGCTTCTATGCAAGGAAGTGGAGATATTGCTGTTGCAAATGTTATAGGTAGTACTATATTTAATATTGCGCTTGTACTTGGAGTAGTATTTTTAATAGCTAAAAACATCAACCCCGAGCGTGATTTATTTGCTAAAGATTCTGCTTGGTCATTGTTCCCTATTCTTATATTTATCCTTATGTCTATAGATGGTCAACTAAGTATGTTAGATGGTTTCTTATTTTTAATACTTATGGGTGCTTATTTATTATTCTTAATTCAAAGCAATCAAGTAGAAGAGATAGATGAGGATTTAGCAAAAGAAAAATTTGCTTGGGGTAAGACTATAGCTTTACTTGCTGTTGGTTTTGTATTTGTTGTTGGTGGTGCAGATTTCGCTATACAAAGTGCTGGAAATATTGCTAGAGACTTTGGTGTTAGTGAATGGATTATTGGATTGTTCCTTGTAGCCTTTGGTACATCTTTACCTGAACTTACAGTTGCAATTAAAGCAGCTCGTGCAAACAACGCAGATATGGCAATAGGTGCCATCATAGGATCAAATGTAGCAAACTTTACAATGGTTCTTGGAGTATCATCTATTATCAATCCACTAAACGTAGACTTAAGTGCAAATTTCTTTGATATTACTGCTGCTGTTATAGTGTCTGTTATGCTGGTATTTATCACAGCAAACAAACTATACAACAAAAGTGCAGGAATAGTTCTAATGACTGTGTTGGCATTGGTAATAGCTAACAGTTTCTAATACTTAAATTATGAATAAATTATTATTTATATTTCTCCTTTTTATATCAAGTGTTTATGCACTTGATTTTAAAGTTGCTTCATACAATGTAGAAAATTTATTTGACCAACAAAATAATGGTACAGAATACAAAGAATATATTCCAAACAAACATAAATGGAATCTTACAGCTTATAAAACAAAGCTACAAAATACATCAAAAGTTATAAAAGAACTAGATGCAGACATAATAGCCCTACAAGAAATAGAATCATTACAAGCACTAAAAGATTTAAAATCTAAGCTTAGTATATATTCTTACCACAAATTTACCAAAAAAAGAAAATCAGCAATCGGTCTAGGCTTTTTAAGCAAATATCCAATAATAAGTTATAAGAATGTAATAGTAGATAAATACAACCAAAGAGAAAGAGATATATTAAGAATAACAGTAAGAATAGAAAATAAAAAGTTAATCATATACAACAATCACTGGCGGTCAAAAAGAGCAAAAGAGAGTAAAAGAGTACGTTATGCAAAAGCTCTAATCAAAGATATAAAAACACTCAGTAAAGATGAAGACTACATAATACTAGGCGACTTAAATAGCAACTACGATGAATTTTTAAGTTTTAAATACGATAAAAATCTAAATGATACATTTGGAATCACAGGAATAAATCAAGTTCTAAATACAAGTCTAAATGGAAATATTTTAAGATTAAATGAGTTTTTAAAAATTAACAAACTTGCACATTATAACCTATGGTTAGAACTAAAAGGTAACAAGCGTTTTTCATCAAAATACAGAAGTCACAACAATACCCCTGATAATATTATATTGTCAAAATCATTATTTGACAGTGAAAATATATCTTACAAACAAAATAGTTTTCAAGTTTTTAAACCAAGTTATGTATATAAAAACAATAAAATAAAAAGATGGAATACCCATAAAAACTCAGGATATTCTGACCATCTAGCAATATATGCTGGTTTTTCTACTTCAAAACAAATACAAAAAGTTACTCTAAAAAAAGAAATAAAAAAAGATGATATTTCATATTTATACACAATTGATACTTTAAATAAAAATGTACTGTTAAAAAATACAATTGTTATATACAAATATAAAAACAACGCCATCATAAAGCAAAAAAACAATAGAGCTGTTTTAGTTTACAAAAGTGCAAACTCACTTAAACTTAGAAATATTTACGATATAGAAGTATCAAAGATAGAAACTTATTTTAACTTAAAAGAAATAAAAGAAATTTCTAATATTAAGTATATAAAAAGTGTAAAATCAAACATATCTGATTTTTATATGGATGCAAATACTATAGATATATTTGATGAAAAATATCAAAATGAAATCATAAAGAACTTAAAAGGTATCTACAAAAAAGGATATCTAAATTTTAAATACAACTACAAAAATAAAAAAATAAAACTATACTTTAACAAAGTTTTAAAAAAGCCAAAAGACAACTTAACTATAACAATTTTAAGCGGTCATCTAAGCAAATATAAATCACAAACTCAAATCACAATCCACAAAATAACAGACTATAAATAAATTTAGTTTTTTTTAAAGTTCCCTTAACAAAATCACAAGGGAATATTAGATAAAATCCTATGCTATGAATTATAAAATATATAAAAGGTTTTAATCAATGATAACATGGATGCAAAAACATAAGAGTTGGCTAGTAATAACAATATGGATAAGTACAATAGCATTTGTAGGAGCTGGATTTGTAGGATGGGGTTCATATGATATTAGCAAATCTGCAGGTAGTGTAGCAACAGTAGGTTCTAAAAAAATTGAAATGAAAGATTTACAAAGTGAATATAGTAACTTGTATTCTCAATATGAACAAATGTTTGGACAAACATTCAACAAAGAATTAGCAGATAAGTTAAAGCTTGAAGAAACAGCATATAACAATCTTGTACAAAAATACTTACTTTTAAACTTAGCAGAAGAATTTGGGCTTATGGCTACAGATAAGCAAGTTGCTCAAGAGCTAGTAAAGATTTCATCGTTTATTATTGAAGGGAAGTTTGATAAAGCAACTTATGTAAAAGTTCTAAAACAAAATAGAACAAACCCTACAGACTTTGAAGCACAAATCAAAAAAGATTTAACAATACAAAAATTAACAAAAATTTATGCATCAACTATCAACCAAGAATCAATCAAAAACATAAATAAATTATTTTTTGCAAGTGATAAAATCAGTATAAATATAATTGATAATTCTAAAACAATAGTTAAAGTAAACGATACAGATATGAAAAAATACTGGGAAGCAAACAAAGATAAATATAAATCGGTAAAACAATACAAAATAAATATTGAAAAAATAGCTATCAATGGAGATGCTAAAAAAAGCAAAAAAACTGCTCTTAAAAAATATCTTTCATTAAAAAAAGCAAATAGCAAATTTACAACAACTGAATTTATAAATGATTCAACAACATATTTACAAAAAGAAGATTTAGATAAAATCATTACATCTAAAATAGGAACAATTTTAAAACCTATTAAAATCAAAGACAACTATATAGTAGTACAACTAATTCAAATCATCAAGCCTCAAACACTTGCTTTTGCAGATGTGAAATCAGAAGTTGAAATAGACTATGTAAACAAAGCAAAACAAGATAAACTACAAGAAAAAGTTAATGCTCTTATTAAAAACTTCAAAGGTAAAGATATAGGATATATCACAAAAGAAGCAGATACTATGATAGCTGGTCTGTCTCCTAAAGAAGTTACAGATTTAGTATCTAGTGTATTTGCATCAAAAGTACTAATCAACTCTATAAACCTAGGTTCCAAAACAGTTGTATATAAAATACTTGATACAAAACTAGCAACTTATGATGCTAAAAAAGACACTTACTTAGAAGAAACAATTCTAAAAATAAAAGACCAAGAAACAATATCTAAGTTGATTGATAAACTAAGATTAAAGTATACAGTTACATCAAATATGCAGGTGAATAACTAAATTGACAAAATCAATATTAGCAATAGACATAGGAACTACAAGCGTAGTTTCAATAGTTGCAAAAAACGATTACAACGACAAAATCAATATCTTAGGTATCGGCAAAAGTGTAAGTAATGGTATAGCAAAAGGTGCTATTATTGATATTGACCTAGCAAGTACAAGTATAAAAAATTCAGTTGATATTGCAAGAAGTAGTTCTGGAAATAATATAGATGAAACTATAGTTTCTATATCTGGAATACACACAAAAAGTAGAAGAAGTGTTGGTTCTATAAATATTCCAAGTGGACACATCACAATCAAAGAAATTAACCAAGTACTAGCAATTGCACTTTATGATGCACAAATAGTACCAGAATATGAAGCAATCCATGTTATACCATTATACTTCAAAGTTGATAACAATGATGAGATAGACAACCCACTAAATATGAATGGCTCAAGACTAGAAGTATATGCACATATAATTACAGCTAAAAAAACATCTCTTACAAATATAAAAAGTGCTTTAAAAAGTTCAAATATAGAAGTAACAAACTTTGTACTAAGTGCATATGCTTCAACAATAGCAACAATCAAAGAAGACCAAATGAAATCTGGAACTGCAGTTTTAGACTTAGGTGGTAGTACATCTGAACTTGCTATTTTTAAAAATAAATCTATGTTATACAACGATATCATTCCAATAGGAAGTGAACACATAACTCATGATTTATCAATCATGCTTCATACTCCACTAAATGCAGCTGGTGAAGTAAAAAAACAGTACGCATCACTTATACCAAAAAGAGAAGACCAAGACTTAAATACTATTACAAAAGTAAAGATTCCAGTTCTTGGCAATGAAAGTGAATCAAAAGAGATATCTTTAGATTTTATTCAGCCTATTATTCATGCAAGAGTAGAAGAAATACTATGTCTTATAAAAGACAAAATCACAATAAATGGATTAACTCCAAGTGTGAACAATATAGTGCTTACAGGTGGAATGAGTAAAGTTCCAGGTCTTGATATATTAGCAAAAAAAGTTTTTCCTAATATTCCAGTAAAGATATCAAATCCTATAAATATACAAAATGGATATATAGATTTCAATGATGCTACACTATCTACTATTGTTGGATTATTATTTTATGGATTAGATTCAGATCCTACTTTTGAACTTGATTCAAATAAGCAACTAAGAACAAAAAAAGAAAAAGTTTATACACCTGAAGTAAAAATTCAAGAAAAAATTACACAAACAGTATCTACAAGAATAAATACAAGACAAACAGAAGAATTAAATGATTTAGCAAATGATTTAAACTCAATTAAGATTGACAAAAAAGAAAAAAAATCACTACTTGCTAGCTTTTGGAAGAAAATCGGAGACTTATTATAATGAATACAGATTTATTTAATCCAGAAATAATAGAACAAATGCCTAGTAAAATCTTACCAGACAATGTGGCAAAAATAGCTGTAATAGGTGTAGGTGGTGGTGGATGTAATATGGTAAATCATATGATTCAAGAAGGTATTTATAAAGTAGATTTAATAGTCACAAATACTGACTTACAAGCATTAAGAGTATCAAAAGCTCCAAAAAAAATACAAATAGGTGTAGAACTTACAAAAGGCCTAGGGGCAGGAATGAAACCAGAGATTGGTAGAGATTCTGCAATTGAGAGTTATGAAGAGATTAAAAAATCTCTTGAAGGTTCTGATATTGTTTTTGTTGCTGCTGGACTTGGTGGTGGAACTGGAACTGGAGCTGCTGCTATTGTTGCTAAAGCTGCAAAAGAAGTTGGAGCACTTACTGTTTCTGTTGTAACTAAACCTTTTAAATGGGAAGGTAAAAAAAGAACTGGACTAGCAAATCTTGGACTTGAAGAACTAAGAAAAGTTTCTGATTCTATTATCGTTATTAAAAATGATAGATTAAAAGAGATAGGAAATGAAAATCTAGCTTTTAAAGATGCCTTTAAAATAGTAGACAATATCTTATACCAAGCAGTCAATGGAATGACAGAAGTTATTTTAAAACCTGGTAAAAATGATGTAAATACAGATTTTGCAGATATAAGAACTATTATGCAACATAGAGGTATGGCACTTATGGGAATAGGTAAAGCCAAAGGTGATGACTCAGCTAAAAAAGCTTTAGAGAACGCAATACAATCTCCTCTTTTAGATGAAGTATCTTTAAGTGGTGCAAAAGGTATTATGATACACTGGACATTTAGTCCAAATGTTGGTTTGCATAGTATTGGTGATGTTATGGAACATATAAGTGATGTAGTTGATGCTAATGCAGAAATAATTTTTGGTACAACTACAGATGAAACTCTAGCAGCAGATGAAGTAAAAATCACTATAATAGCTACAGGATTTGAAACAAGCCAAGAAGAAGAGATACCAAACAAAGAGCAAAATACTCAATCACATCCTCAACTTTTATCAAAAGATGACTCAAACTATTATGATACTCCACCACTAATGAGGGGTTACTCTATAAAATATATTTTATAAGTATTTAAAGATGTTAAAACATATATTTACAAACAGTGCTGGAATTCTTATCTCAAGAATTTTAGGCTTTTTAAGAGACCTTTTAACAGCTTCAATTCTTGGAGCGAATATATATAGTGATATATTTATAATTGCATTTAAACTACCAAATTTATTTAGAAGAATATTTGCAGAAGGTGCATTTACCCAAAGTTTTATTCCAGCATACGCAAAGACAAGGAATAAGATACAATTCTCTACTATCATATTTTTACAATTCTTAACATTTATATTAGTTTTAAGTGTTGTTGTTACTCTTTTAGCTTCACTTATTACAAAAGCCATAGCTGTAGGGTTTGATGATACTACAGTTGATTTAGCTGCTCCTTTGGTTGCTATATGTTTTTACTATCTACCTTTAATATTTATAGTTTCATTTTTAGCTGCTCTACTTCAATACAAACACCACTTTGCTACAAGTGCATTTTCAACAGCACTTTTAAATATATCAATGATAACAGCACTTATAGTATCTCAAAATATGGAAAAAATAGACATTGTTTACTATCTTTCTTGGGGTGTAGTTTTTGGTGGTATACTTCAAGTTCTAGTTCACCTAATCGCTATAAAAAAGTTAAATATTAAAGTATTTACATCTGCCATTTCAAAAAGTAAAAAATCAATAAAAAACTCAAAATTTTACAATCAATTCTATCCAGCTGTATTTGGTAGCTCATCTGCACATCTTGCTGCATTTTTAGATACTTGGTTAGCTTCATTTTTAATGACAGGTTCAATATCGTATCTTTACTATGCAAATAGAGTATTTCAACTTCCACTTGCACTTTTTGCAATAGCAACTTCTATTGCACTTTTTCCTACTATTGCAAAAGCTATTAAAAACAACGATGAACAAAAAGCACTAAAGTACTTAAGAAAAGCATTTTATATATTGTTTTCTCTACTACTTGTTGCAAGTATCATAGGTATAACTTTCAATACTTTTATAGTAGAACTACTATTTCAAAGAGGAGAATTCACAAGCACAGATACAACAAATACAACTTTGATACTAAGTATGTATCTAATTGGTCTAATACCATTTGGAATAGCTAAAATATTTTCTTTATGGATATACGCCAAAGAAAGACAACTAAAAGCAGCAAAAATCACAGCCATATCACTTATATGGAATATAATATTTTCACTTATTTTAATAATACCTTATGAAGCAGCTGGACTTGCATTTGCTAGTACTTTAAGTGGTTTTATACTTCTTCATTTAACTTTAAAAGAGTTTGGATATAATCGATTTTTAAAAGTTATTTTATAACTTTTTTCTCTTAAAATGGGCAAGTGTCTGAGTGGCCGAAGGTGCTTCGTTGGAAGCGAAGTTTAGTGAAAACTAACGGAGGTTCGAATCCTCTCTTGCCCGCCATATAATTATAGCAATAGTATATTAGAATGTTAATTTTAAAGTGATTATGATTTAATGATGTTGTATGATTTATAAGTGGCAGAGAGCAGCGGATTCGAACCGCTGGAGGTATAACCCTCGCCGGTTTTCAAAACCGGTACATTCGACCAACTCTGTCAGCTCTCTACAATTTTAATAGTGGTGCGAATGGTCGGAATTGAACCGACACTCCGAAACCGGAATTGGATTTTAAGTCCAACGCGTCTACCTATTCCGCCACACTCGCATGTATTTTTTGAAGTAATCTTCAAAAGGTATATATTAACTAACTTGTCTTTGCTAATTAAGTGACGGAATTATAGCACCGATTTACTTTTATGTCAAGTAAATTTCAAAAGAATTTACAAATTTGTCAATAAATATTTATTTATCATTTATAAAGCTCTATTTTACGGGATTTCTTAAATATTATATTTTAATAAATTTGTCAATAAAATTTTATTGTTCTTTAGATATAATACAAAAAATATAACTATATATAAACAAAGGATATATACTATGAGAAGTGATGAAGTAAAAAAAGGACACGATAGAGCACCGCATAGGTCTTTACTAAGAGCTACAGGATTACAAGACGAAGATTTCAACAAACCATTTATTGGTGTTGCTAACTCTTTTATAGAAATTATACCAGGACATTTCTTTTTAGATAAAGTTGCTGATATTATTAAAGATGAGATTAAAAAAGCTGGTTGTGTTCCATTTGAGTTCAATACAATTGGTGTTGATGATGGTATTGCTATGGGTCATGATGGTATGTTATTTTCACTGCCAAGTCGTGAGATTATTGCAAACTCTATAGAAACTGTTATGAATGCACATAAGCTTGATGCTATGATTGCTATACCTAACTGTGATAAAATTGTACCAGGTATGATTATGGGTGCTATTAGAGTTGATGTTCCTACTGTATTTGTTTCAGGTGGTCCAATGGCTAAAGGTTATACTAAAGATGGAGATCCAATAGATTTAGCGACTGCATTTGAGGCTGTTGGTAAATTTGAAGCTGGTGAGATAACAGAAGAAGAACTAACAGATATCGAGTGTAATGCTTGTCCAAGTGGTGGTTCATGTTCTGGTATGTTTACTGCAAATTCTATGA
>DQSS01000114.1 GCA_015663165.1 Arcobacter sp.
ACCACATACATCTGATAAAAACTTCACTGAATCACTAATATCTTTTTTAATTGCACTATCTGTTAATGTTGCTAGAGGTAAATGTAAATCACTATGTGTTCCTAAGTACCCTAAGCCCCCCAATTGTTTTATATTTTCTTTTGTCATATATAATTTTTTTGATAATGCACTTTCTTCAATAAGCGTTTCTAAAAGCCTATCAATAATTTGTGTTTTTAATGTAGGTTCCAAAATAAAGTTTAAAAGATATTTTAATTTTTTTGTCTCTAGTGTATCATATCGATATAAATCGTTAATATTACTTGGATACTTTATAGAAGAAATATCTATATTTTTAGCTATAAATTCATAGATATCATTGTCATCCATAAGAGAACGAATATAGTGTAATTTATGTACGTCAACTACGGTATTATTTTTAATAGAGTTTGTCGTCACATAGAATATAGCTGGGACACCTTTCTTATTGAGTAATTCAAGAGCATTCATCTGTTCTTTAAGTCCGTCATCAAAAGTTAAAAGACAGTAATTTTTTTTGTCATATTCTTTTCTTTTAATTTTATTTACTAATTCATCTTGTGATATAAATTCATAAGATTTTGACAACACATCAATCTGTTCAGATATTTGTTTAATGCTTCTAGGATAAATCCCATTTTCATACACTTCATCTTGGACATAATGGAAATTTACAGATAATAATTTCATATTAACCTACTTATAGTTTGACTTGGTCTATCTTGATCACTATCTGCTTTGAAAATCCTGATACACTTTTTTGATTTATACGCAAAATCAATAGAAACATTTTTTTTCTCAAAAGGTTCAAAATACTCAGGGATAATGTCTTCACTCATTTTCTCTACAAAGCCCATCTTTTTTAAAAGTGAAGTATCTGGAAGATGGCAAAGTAAATCAATATATTCTGAAGATTTCTGAAGCAGTAATCTTTGAAATTCTTTATACATTGAAACATTTATGAAGTCACCAAAGTAGTCTACTATTCTTAAGCAAGAATTTTCATCAACATCTATTTTTCTTACTATGAAAAATGATATCATTTTGTTTTTTAAAAAAATTCCAAAAAGTAAATACTCATAGCTTGGATGATTCACAAATTTATTTTTTATATAGGTTGATGTCTTGGCTATAGAGTTTTCCGTCTTAGAAAGTATGGTATCAAAATCATACTTATGTTTATCGAATGTGACTTCCCTAATGAGATACTCATTCGGAGTATCTATAGAGATATCTCTTTTTTTGATAGTAGATATTTTTGCCATATAGTCATCTACCATTATAAAAAAGTGAGACAACACACCTCTTTTATATTTTAATGCGTCATATATATTTTTAACATTATCAGTAATCCCAATAGAACAAATAGTAGTTGGCTTTAATTTACTATTTAAATAAAACAATAACTGAAGACCAGAAACCTTCGTGAGCATTGACTCTTTTATCTTCCAAATAGCTAGCCATAGTTGATTGTATTTTTTTAATGCATCATCATATTGACTTGTTGGGATAAACCCTAAGATAGCATCAAATTCATTTGTTTTTTGGTTATATGCGACAACAAAATTATATCTGTGGTTCTCTTTATCTAAATGTTGCCAGTCTAAAAGGTTCGTATCTTTTGTAAATATATGACCTTTTTTCCAATGTCTATCAATAAAATCAAGAAGAAGACTTTGTTCTTTTTGATGACAAAAACGTATTTCATGTATAGCTATCTTTTCCATTACGCAGTACTTCCTGCATCTACAGTGATAGTAGTCCCTGTAATGTTTTTCGCATCTTCAGAAAGTAGATAAGAAACTGTTCCTGCAACATCTTCTACAGTAGCAAGTTGCCCTAGCGGACTTCTTCTTTTTATACTTTCAAGCTTCTTTCCTTCAAGTCCTTCTGTCATAGCTGTCTTCATATAACCAGGAGCTACAGTATTGACCGTAATTTTAGCTTTACCAAGTTCTCTTGCAAGAGATCTTGTAAATCCTGAAAGGGAAGCTTTCGTAGCACCGTAAACAGAAAGACCATTAAATCCTGTAGTAGCGATGATAGAACCAATATTAATGACTCTTCCTTCTAATTTCATAAGCATAGAACGACTAGCATATTTGGTCAGCAATATAGGTGCTTCCACATTTACAGAGATTAGTTCTCTAATCTGAGACTCATGCATAGTACCTAGAACACCGTCGTGTCCTAGTGCAGCATTATTAATGAGTCCATAGATACTCCCATGTTCTTTGGTGATCTGGCGTACTAGATTTTGGATATCTTGTGTATTAGAAAAATCATATTCTATAGAAAAAAGTGTGTCAGTATTTTGATTTTGGAGAGCTTCAAAGTCGTTGGTTTGGCTTCTACTGATGCCTGCAACCTTATATCCATCTTTCAATAGTTTTTTACAAATTGCCAAACCCAGCCCCTTTGAAGCTCCTGTGACTATGATTAATTTCATTTATTATCCCTTTTTAGTTTTCCACTTTGTGTTGTTTTAAGTTCATTAACAAATTTAATTATAGCAGGTACTTTGAAACCTTCTAAGTTTTCTCTGCAGTATTTTAATATTTGAGCTCTTACTTCTTTCTTATCAAAAACACTATCTAAAAGAACAACATCTGCGCATACTAGTGACCCCATTATAGAGTTGTTCATCGCATATACATAAGCT
>DQSS01000354.1 GCA_015663165.1 Arcobacter sp.
ATATCCATAATACTACAAATTCTATTGAAGGTGGAGTCTTCTCTCATATGAAAAATAAGATCAGTTTACATAGAGGAATTCCAAAAGGAAAAAAAGTTAAGTTTTATAGATTTTTATTTGATGAAATTGGGTAAAAAAACCTGATTTCAAACCCCCGATAGTTTCATTAAGCCTAAAATAACAATAGATACAATTTTATCAAGTATGTTATTTAACTTATTCATTGTTTACTCAGTTTCCATCTCTTTAATCATAAGTGTAAATTCTTCAAACAATTCTTTACACTCTTCATCTTCTAGTTCATTTTCTTTTATTTCTTTTAATATATCTTCTAAATCTTCTTTAAATTCATTCATATCTTTTAGTAATGATTCTTGCTCTTTTGATGGCTTTTTACTATTTGCTATCTCTTCAAATACATCATCAATTGCATCCTCAATATCTGGGAATACCGTGTCTTCTATTAGTTCTTTTAGTTGTTGTTTACAATCTGTCATTTATTTTCCTTTTTTATTTGTTTATTTTTGTTTTCTTAAATATACTATTTGATAAATCATAGGTACATAGTATAAGTTTAGCACAGTTGCCCATAATATTCCAAATCCAAGTGCCACTGCCATTGGTTGAAGTATAAGTGCTTGACCTGATGCAAAGAATATTAGTGTGCTTAAACCTAATATAGTTGTAAGTGAAGTAAGAAGTATAGGTCTTAATCTTAAAAGTGCAAATTCCTTTAACTCTTCAAGACTTTTAGCCTTTTGAATAAAGTCCATCATAATAATTCCATCATTTACAACAACTCCTGCAAGTCCTACTATACCAATAAGTCCTGGCATTGTAAGATTTAATCCCATAAGTAAATGTCCAGCAAGTACACCAACAACGGCAAGTGGTATAGTACTAAGTATAATTATAGATTTTACAATCGAATCAAACATTAAAATAAGTGATATAAAAATAAGCACAGAAGCAATTATAAATGCTTGAAACATCTCTTCTTTTACTTTTTTATTTTCTTCTTGCTCCCCTTTTACTTTTATACTTACATTTTTTCGTAAATTATCAAGTACTGGATTTAATACCGTATATACTTCTTCACTTGTAATATCATTTAAAGATGCTGTTATACTTTGTATTCTTGTACCATTTTCTTTAAATATTTGACTTAGTGTTGGAACTTCGTTATAAGAAACAACATCTTTTAAGAATACTTTTTGATTTGTATTTGGTATAGATAGTTCAAAAGAATCTAAAGATAGTTTTTCTTCTTTGTTTTTACTTTGAAATATAATCTCAACTATTCCAGTATCATCATACATTTTACTAAATGCAGCTTTGAAATAATATGGCTTAAGTGCATTCACTATGCTTGTTTCACTAAAGCCTAGATTTTGTCCATAAGCATTTACAGTAAACTTTAAATCAATATTTCCAAACAATACATCATCTGCAACATTTGCAACACCAGATATGCTATCTAGCTTCTCTTTTATTGTTTTTACAGCTTTTGATACTTCTATAGATGAACCAGCACTTATTGAAAGCTCAATATCATTTTTTACTATTCCTGCACCTGGTACATATACTTTTAGCTCATCAAATACATCTGAGTTTAACTCTTCTTTTAAGACTTCTGACATTTGATTTGATATGCTATGTGCTGTATTTATTCTTGTCATATCTGTAGCATCGTATTTTGGGCTTAAAATTGGATTGATATATTTATCAAATATATTTGAAGGCGCTCTTTCTTGTAGATTTATGAAAATATGAAAATAAAACTCTTCACTTTGAGGCAACTGTTTTCCATCAAGCTTCAATCCACTAACAGAACTAATAGAATTTAACTCATCACCTATTTCAAAGTTTTTAAGAAGTTTTTCTTCTAGTTTTTGAACTATTTGTTCTGTTTGATTTACTGTATGCCCTACTCCAACTGAACCTGATACATATATCTGTGTTGTATCAAACTTTGGCATAAACTCAAACTTTAATGCTTTTGCAAAACTTATAGTTGCAAAAATTATTATACTTACAAGTACAATTGGAGCAATATATTTAAATCTCAGAACAAAGTCCAATATCGCTTTATATATTGCTTTATTTTTATCCCAAAAACTATCTGATTTAGTACCTTCTTTATTTACTTTAAATGTATGCTTAGCGTGTAAAGGCAAAAAGAAAAATGCTTCAACTAACGAACTAAGAAGAAGTATAGATATCATCACGGGCAATATACGCATAAATACGCCTGTATCTCCTGTCATCATAAGTATAGGTAAAAAAGCAAATATTGTTGTAGCAGTTGCAGTTAACACAGCAGGATACATTTCCACAGCACCATCAACAGCAGCAGTCATTTTATCTTTACCCATTTCAAGGTGTCTGTATATATTCTCTCCTACAACTATAGCTTCATCTACAAGCATACCAAGAGCCAAAAGAGCCCCAAGTAATGAAAGCATATTTAAACTATATCCAAGTTGCTCAGCACTTATAAGTCCAATCATAAAACTTGTAGGAATACCAACAGCAACAACAAATGCAATTCTTACATTTATAAAGAAAAATAAAGCAATCGAAAGTAGTATAATTCCAAATAATATATTTGAAACAACAGTATTAAGTCTATTTTTTATCCATACAGATGTATCAATATATGTATCAAATTTTATATCTGTATATTTTTTTTGCTCTTCTTTTAATATATCTTTTATCTCTTTTACTAAAGCTATGCTATCTCCAGTTTTACCTTTATTGATACCTATTGACATATTTTTTTTTGCATTAAAGTGAGATACTGTACTTACATCTGCAAGAGTATATTTTATACTTGCTATATCTTTTAAATATATAGATTTATTTGATATATTTAATACTGTATTTTCTAGTTTTGATATATCTTTTTCACCATTTTGACTACTGAGATAATAGTGTCTTTGTGTATCTTTTATAATACCTGCAGGAAATATAGAACTCATTTGAGATACAGTATTTATCACTTGAACTTTATCTAATCCATAAGCTTCTATTTTACTATCATTAAATGTAATCAGAAGTTGTTTATCGCTATCTCCCCATACTGTAATATTTGATAAATCTCCGAGCTTAGTTAGCTTATCTTTTATATCATTTGCTACTTTTAATAGTTCTTCGTCAGTTTTATCTCCATATATTGCAACACTTATTAAAGGGAAAGATTGTACTATTTCTTTTACTGTTGGTTCATCCATATCACTTGGAAAGTTTACTTTTGCTTTTGTAACTATATCTTTTACATCTGAAAGTATATCATCAACTTCATAGCCACTTTTTAGTTCAACTTTTATATTAAAATACCCAGATTTTACAACTGTAGATATTTTACTAGCTTCAGTTACACTTGCTAACTCATCTTCTATTTTAGATACAGCCATAAGGTCAAGCATATCACTACTTGAACCTGGGTATACTCCTGTGATACTTATAGCATCAAGTGAAGATGGCGGAAATATCTCTTTTGGTATTTTGATATAAGAAAATACTGTTAGTAAAAATATAAAAAGTAGTAAGATATAATTTAGTATTGGTTTTTCTAGTCCAAATTTTATAATATTTTTTATCATTTGCTATCCTTTTGAAAGCTCCAAGCCACTATTCTACTTTGTTTATTACCTTGGCTCATATTTATTGTTTTTATTTGTGTTGGGTTTACTTTTTTTAATTCTTTATATATTGTATCAAGGCTTTCTTTTTTTGATACAAGAGTTGTAAACCATATAGAGTTATTTTTATATATCTCACTTTGTTTTATCATTGTAGTTATAAAAACCACTTCTCCACCCTTACACCATAGCTCATTATTTTGTCCACCGAAGTTTAGGTTTGCTTTTCTTTTTTTAGATTTTGTAAGATTATTTACTTTTCTTTTACTTCCTGCTATTGCTTCTTTTTTTGACTTATGAAATGGTGGGTTACAAATAGTCAATGAATACTTATCGTTTTCTTGTATGATATTTTTAAAGATATCATCACTTGATGTTTGTAAAAGTATATTTACATTTGAATTTAAAGATTTATTATTTTTTACAATATCTTTTGCACTATTAACTGCATCTTCATCTATATCACTTCCTGTAAAACTCCATCCATAGATACTATTTCCAACTATAGGGTAAATACAATTAGCCCCTACCCCAATATCAAGTACTTTTACTGCTTTACCTTTTGGTATAGTTCCTCTGTTTGATTCTTTTAATAAATCTGCAATATAGTGAATATGGTCTGCTCGTCCTGGAATTGGCGGGCATAGATAATTTTTGGGAATCTCCCAAAATTCTAGATTGTAAAAGTAACTCAGTAATGCTTTGTTTAAAGCTAGAACTGCATCTGCATTAAAAAAATCTATTGAAAGGTCATCATATTTATTTAAACTTACATATTGTTCTAAAGAAGTGTTTGATTTTGTCAGTTCTTTAAAGTCATATCTATCGTTGTGTAAGTTTCTTTTATGGAGAGTTTTCATTTTGATTTATTATTTAGATTCCACTGAAACATAAAAGTTTGATTTACTTGCTTGCTTATCAAAAAGCTTTGAATCTTTAGATGTATATTTAGAGATAATCGCTCTTGCATTTATGTGTGAACTTGTATTTTCAATTAATTCTATTTTATCATTTGCAGTTATTATACTTTTATCTTGAGTCTTTTTAAATCTTGAAGCTCTATGTGTATCTGTAAAAGAGTATTTAAATACATCAATATCTCTTTTTACATCTATAGTTGCTTTTTTCTTTTCATCTGTAAATCTAAGTATTCTATTACCATTTGATGATATTTTCATAGTGATTGCTGTTTCAATATCTTCTGTACCTTCTATAATTACATATTCTTTTTCGTTGATTTGTATTATATCTTCACTTAGAAGTTTGATTTGTCTGATTGTTGTTTTTTTACCTTTAGCCATTATTTTCCCTTTGCTTTTTGTATTTTATTTACATATTCGTATGTTATGTTTATGTGTTTTGATTTTGGTAGATTGTTTGATAGTTCATTTATAAGTGAATTGAAGTCATCAAATAAATAGTTTGCCATAGATCCTGGAATAGAGTTTATTTCATTTAAATATACTTCATCATCTATAACAAAAAAATCACATCTTATTAAAGAACCATCAAAAGTATTGTTGTATATCTTTGTAAAGTTGTCTTTTAGTTTAGATATTAGTTCAAAAGATATATCTGCTTTAGCAACCTGCTCTGTTCTATTGAAATCTAAATACTTTTTATCAAAATCTAAAAATTCTTCTTTTTGTGGCTCTTCTACTATAGAAAAGTTAATTTCTCCATTTATTTTAGTACCTGCTAGATTGTATTCTTTTACTCCATTTATAAATGGCTCTACAATTATCTCATCATCATATTCAAAAGCAACATCACAAGCATAAGATAGTTCATCTTCATTCTTAACAATACTTACCCCAATACTAGAACCAAGCTTTGTAGGCTTAATAATTACAGGATATTTAGCTATCTTTATATCTTGACCTTTTCTAAAGTATTGACACTCTAATGTTTTTACATCATGAGAACTAGCATATCCTTTAGTAATATATTTATCACAAGATACAACAGAAGCAGAAGTTCGTGGACCAATAAATGGAATATTGAAAAACTCAAACATAGAAGCTAAAACACCATCTTCACCATCTCCTCCATGTACAAGGTTTAGTACTACATCAAACTCTATAGCCTTTGAGCCAAAAAATGAAGACTTGTAAAACCCACCTTGCGTAATTGAAAGCTTATCAAACTTTTTATATTCACCAGTAGAAAATAACTTTGATGTAATCTTCTGCGTTGGTATAAGATAAAACTCTCTATGCTTATCAATAAATATATATATTAGTTCATTTTTTAAAACTTTTTTCATAGATATAGAGCTTACTATACTTATCTCATGTTCAAAACTCTTTGCTCCAAATATTATTGCTATTTTTTTCATTATCTTTGTAACCTTTTTAATGCTTCTTTTACAAGCTCAGATATTGTTGAACCTGTACAGTCTTTTAAAACTCTACTTATCTGTTCTTTTTTAAATCCAAGTGATTCTAATGCTAGACTTGCTTCACTAGCTTTTGCACCAGTATTATTTTCTTCTTTAGAGCCATCTACAACAAAACCACTAAGTGAAGATAAAATTATACCAGCACTCTTTGGTCCAATACCAGGAACTCTTTTAAGTGTTCCTACATCAGATGTTGAAACTATTTGAGCAAAGCTACTAGGTGTGAAAGTACTACAAATAGCAAGTGCAACTTTAGGACCTACTCCATTTACTTTGATAACGGTATCAAATAGTTTTTTTTCATTTAAATCTACAAAACCATATAGGTTATTTGCATCTTCTCTTATAATTTGTGTTGTAAATAGTTTTACATTGTTATCAACTATAGAACTAGAACAGTTAACAGATACAAATACTTCGTATATTAAACCACTTGTATTTATATGTAAAAATGTTGGTTCTTTTTTTTCAATTATTCCTTGAATTCCGACTATCATTTAACTCATCTTGTATTAATATAGTATTTATATTAGCCAAAAATTGTTTCTTTTAAGGTTAAACCGATTATAATTATTGCTTTTTAAAAATATTAGCATAAAGTAGGAACCAAACAATGAGACACTTTTTAACACTTAAAGATTATTCTAAAGAAGAGATCTTAGAGATTATTCAACTATCTATTAAAATAAAAGCAGAAACAAAATCTAAAGTATTTAAAAACTATATGCCAAAACAAACACTTGGTATGATTTTTGAAAAGTCTAGTACAAGAACTAGAGTTAGTTTTGAAACTGGTATTTATCAACTAGGTGGTGTTGGACTTTTCTTATCTTCAAATGATATTCAACTTGGTCGTGGTGAACCTATATCTGATACATCAAGAGTAATATCTCGTATGGTAGATATGATAATGATAAGAAATGATTCTCAAAAAGAATTAGAAGAATTTGCTTCTTATTCAAAAGTTCCTATTATAAATGGACTTACAGACAAATACCATCCAGTACAACTTATGGCTGATTATTTAACCATCATAGAAAATAACTTAGAAAAAGATTTAAAAGTTGCATATATAGGTGATGGAAACAATATGACTCATTCTTGGCTTATGTTAGCTTCAAAATTAGGATTTGACTTATCAATAGCAACTCCTAAAGGATATGAAGTTGATAAAGATATTTTAGCTCAAGCTTTGGAGTTTGCAAAAATATCAGGAGCAACAATCAGAACTACAAATGACCCAAAAGATGCCGTTAAAAATGCAACAGTAGTTACAACAGATACATGGATATCAATGGGTCGAGAAGATGAAAAAGAAAAAAGAGTAAAAGATTTTGATGGATTTATTGTAGATGATATACTTATGAACAACGCAAACAAAAAAGCAATATTCCTACACTGTTTACCAGCATACAGAGAATACGAAGTAAGCACAGAAGTATTCGAAAGACACAGCGAAGTTATATTCTCAGAAGCAGAAAATAGACTACACGCACAAAAAGGAATAATGGTCTGGTTAGACCAACAAAGAGATTAAGAAAATCTTCCACAAAAAAAAAGGGAAGCTCAAAAGAGTTTCCCTTTTTTAATACCTACTTCCAAAACAAATAAAGAAGTAGTAAGATTTTAAATAATTTACAGATTGCTGTTTATTTGTTTGTTTTCTTTCGGTTGGCTTTCATTTTTAGAGATGCTAGTTTTCTCATGTCTTCAGTTGTATCAGACTCATCCATAATCTCCAAACCAAGCAAAGTCTCAATACAATCTTCAAGAGTAACTAAACCCTCAGTTTGATCATACCCATCAGTTACAACTAACATATGACCTTTTACTTTAGTAAATGAATCAAGAGCTTTAGATACAGGAATATTTTCATTAATAGTATTTATTTCTATCATAATTGATTCTATAGTTACTTTTTTATTTCTAATTGCATGTTTAAATAGCTTTTTAGTAAGTACCATACCAACGATATCATCAATATCTTTATCATATACAGGCACTCTTGAAAATTTATATGTATTTTTATCTTCAAGAATATCTTCAATAATAGTATCTTTTTGAACTGCAAACATAACAGACCTAGGAGTTAAAATATCTTTTATCTTAATCTCTTTTAATGTCAATGTATTTTCAATAATATCTGATTCCATATCATTAATGATTCCATCTTCTTCACTTAAAAGTGCTGAATGCAAGATATCTTCTCTTGATATTTGATCACTGTCATTATTTTTATTTATTTTTCTTGTCACGAATAAAGTCATTATAATGATTGGATAAGTGATAAATATAAATACTTGTATCACTTTAGAACCTGCTGGTGCTAATTGTTTCCAATAAACTGCACCAATAGTCTTAGGTATTATTTCTGCAACAAATAGTATTAAAAATGTTAAAAGAATAGTAACAGCCAATATCATATTGTTATCACTACCAAATACATGTTGAGCTTGAATACCAATAGCAGTTGCACCTAAAGTATTTGCAAAAGTATTAAGTATCAAGATTGAAGCAATTGATTCATCTATATTTGTTTTTAATTTTTTAAGAAGTTTTCCAGCAGAGGGATTTTTTTCTTCAAGTATAGATGTATATGGTGCATTTGTTGATAGAAGTATAGATTCTAAAATTGAACATAAAAATGAAACACTAAGAACTAGTGCAAATAATAAAACTAATATATCCATATTAGCTCATTTTGTTGTATAAAAACGATGGGGCGATAATTGTCCAAAGTTGTAGGTCCTTTTTTCCTATTATTATATAGGTATTTGTAAATTTTTATTATTATAACATAAATTGTTAAAAATAGTCTTTTAAAATATTGAACCAAAAGAACCAACAATCTTACCTAAGATATTTATCTCATCTTTTCTTACTACTTGGATAGGATATTCTTTATTATCCGAAATAATATCAAGTTGCCCATCTATTCTTTTTTGAATTCTTTTTACAAATAAACCATTCTCATTTACAAAAGCATAAATACCATCTTTACTTACGTCATATTTTGTTTTATCAAGAAAAATAATATTTCCACTGTTAAGTGTAGGTTCCATACTATCTCCTGTAACATTTATAGCTTCAATATTTTTCATATTTTGTTCACCACCTAACATATTTGTAAAGTATGGTGGAACTTCAAGTTTCTCATAATCTTCATCTCCATCATATGCACCACCACCAGCACTTACACTTACACTAGGAAAATACTTAATCCAATACTTATCTGTACTATCTATAAGACTACTTGGGTCTTGTCCATATAAAAGCCAATTTATTGATATCTTCTTTAAAGCACAAAAATCTAAAATATTAGCAAATGGTATTTTATTTCTTTGTTTGATAGTTGCAAAATTTGCTTGAGTTATATCTAAAGCACTTGCAACATCTTTATCAAATATTTTCTTATCATTTTCACTGCTTAGTACATCTTTTAACTTTTCAATTATATTTAAAACATCCATCATTTTCTATCCTTTTTATTTCATATGAAAATATTATAACATAAAATATTGCAAAATGACATATTTTTAGTATAAATTATTTATTTATGCAATACTTCTTCAATAAAAAAGCAAAAAGGATATAAAATGGAAAAATCAATCAAACTTTTAAATAACAAATTCACAACTCTATCAAATAACTTTGATGTGTTAATATGTAAGATTGCAGACATAATTTTATAATTTCTAACAAAACTAATACTTACTAAAGCATTATTTCTATAAAATTTGGAAATTACATTTTAAATGAATAAATAAGGTATTAAATGGAAGAAGTAAATTTAATTAACGAAGCATTTAAATTCATGGCTTTAGGTATGGGAATTGTATTCTTATTCTTAATAGTTATGATTTTTGCTTTAAAATTACAAGCGAAGCTTATAGCAAAGTTTTTCCCTGAAGAGGTAAAAAAATCTGACAATTCGAAACATTTACAATCTAATGTAAATAACGAAGACCAAGTAACAGCTGCAATCACAGCTGCTATCATACATCATAATAATAACACAAAAGGTTAATCAAATATGGCAAAAAAATTTATTGATATAATGGATACAACTTTCAGAGACGGATTCCAATCTGTTTTTGGTGGTAGAGTTCTAATGAATGACTTCTTTCCAGCTGTAGAAGCTGCAAAGAACGCAGGAATAACACACTTTGAATTTGGTGGTGGAGCTAGATTCCAGTCACTTTATTTCTATTTACAAGAAGATGCATTTGCAATGATGGATAAATTTAGATCTATTGTTGGTCCTGATGCTAACTTACAAACTCTTTCAAGAGGTATAAATACTGTAATGTTAGACACAGGTTCAAGAGAGTTAGTTGATCTACATGCAAAAATGTTTGCAAAGCATGGTACAACAACTATTAGAAACTTTGATGCTCTTAACGATGTTAGAAACTTAGAGTATTCAGCACAATGTATCAGAAACCATGGTTTAAAACATGAAGCAGTTGTAACTATGATGGATTTACCACCAGGTTGTGAAGGTGCACATGATGTAGCATTTTATGAGAAGACTTTAAGAGGAATATTAGATTCTGGTTTACCATATGATTCTATTTGTTTTAAAGATGCAAGTGGAACTGCAAATCCTCATAAGATTCATGAAACAATTAAAATGGCAAGAAAGTTATTAGGTGATGATACTCATATTAGACTTCATACACATGAAACTGCTGGTGTTAGTGTAGCTGCATATTTAGCTGCACTTGATGCAGGTGCAGACGGTATTGATTTAGCTGCTAGTCCTGTAAGTGGTGGAACATCTCAACCAGATATTCTTACACTTTTACACGCTACTAAAGGTATGAACTATGACCTTGGTGGATTAGAAGTATCTAAAATATTAACTTATGAAGAAACTTTAAAAGATTGTTTAAGTGACTATATGATGCCACCTGAAGCAACACAAGTTTCTGCACTTATTCCATTCTCTCCTATGCCAGGTGGAGCTTTAACAGCAAACACTCAAATGATGAGAGATGATAATACTTTAGATAAATTCCCTGAAGTTATTAAAGCTATGCAAGAAGTTGTAGAAAAAGGTGGTTTCGGAACTTCTGTTACTCCTGTATCTCAATTTTATTGGCAACAAGCATACGCAAATGTTATGTTTGGACCTTGGAAGCAAATTGCTCCAGGTTATGGAAAAATGGTTCTTGGATACTTTGGTACTACACCAACAACTCCAAACCAAGAGATTATAGATTTAGCTTCTAAAAAGTTAAAACTAGAGCCAACTAATGAAAATCCTTTAGATATCGCAGATAAAGATCCAAGAAAATCTTTAGCAGCATGGAAAGAAAGATTAGAAATAGAAGGTTTAGCGACAAGTGATGAAAATATATTTATCGCAGCAGCTTGTGAAGAAAAAGGTATTGCATTCTTAAAAGGTGATTCACCTTTAAGTATTAGAAAAATTAGTGAAGAAGAAACTGAAGAAAAAGGAAACAATGAAATGGCAGATGGTAATTATACAGTAGTAGTAGATGGTAAGAAATTTAGTGTTCAAGTAGCTCAAGGTGATGTTGAAATTCAAGTTGCTCCAAGTGCAACTCCTGCAGCTGTAGCTCCAGTTGCATCTCCTGCCACATCTGGAGGAACTGAAGTTGGTGCTAGTGTAAATGGTAGTGTATGGAAAATGTTAGTACATGTTGGCGATAAAGTTGAAAAAGGTCAAGTAGTATCAATACTTGAAGCTATGAAAATGGAAATTGATATTGAAGCACCATGTGCTGGAACAGTTAGTGCAGTACCTGCAAAACCAAATGATGCCGTTGAAGAGGGTCAAACTTTAGTCGTAATTAGCTAAATATAAAATATTTTGGAGAAATCAATGAACAAAAAAATAATTATATCTTTATTAATTATGTTTTTTAGTGCTTTTGCATTTAATTTAAATGCGTCTGCTGTGCAAGCAACAGAAGCACAAACTGAAAAAAAAGAGTACGAATCTAAGACATTGAGTGAACTTATTGATTCATTCTATGCAACTACTGGTATTAACGCTATTGTTAATCCAAGTGATGACGTAATGACATCTGAACCAAATGCAAAAGATATCAGACATATGACAACTTTTGAACAAACTTGGGGAAGAATCATAATGTTTATACTTGTTGGTATATTGTTTTACTTAGCAATTGCTAAAAACTTTGAACCATTATTATTGTTACCTATTGCTTTTGGTGGTTTATTAGCCAATATTCCTTTAGCAAATATGGGTGGAGAGCATGGTATGCTTGGTATTATTTATAATATGGGTATAGCCAACGAATTCTTCCCACTTCTGATATTTATGGGTGTTGGAGCTATGACTGACTTTACACCTTTACTTGCAAACCCTAAAACAGCTCTCCTTGGTGGAGCTGCACAATTTGGAATCTTTGGTTCTTTAGTTGGTGCGGTTGCTATTGGATTTAGTTTACAAGATGCAAGTGCTATATCTATCATTGGTGGGGCTGATGGTCCTACATCAATCTTTATTGCAAATAGACTAGCTCCTGAGATGCTTGGTGCTATTGCTGTTGCTGCTTATTCTTATATGGCTTTGGTTCCTGTAATTCAACCTCCAATTATGAAGGCACTTACAACTGAAGCTGAGAGAAGAATCAGAATGCCTAAACTTAGAAAAGTTCATAAATTAGAAAAATTATTTTTACCAATTCTTATTTTAATGATGGCTATTTTAGTTTTACCTGAGTCTACTCCACTTATTGGTGCTTTTGCATTTGGTAACTTCTTACAACAATCTGGTGTTGTTGATAGACTTACTGATACTATGCAAAATTCACTTATCAATGTTGTAACTATATTCTTGGGTCTAGGAGTTGGTTCTAAACTAGCTGCTGATAAATTCCTTGTATTAGATACAATGGGAATCATGGTAATTGGTCTTCTTGCATTCTCAGCTGGTACAGCTGCTGGTGTTATTATGGCTAAAATTATGAATAAACTTAGTCCTGCTGATCAGCAAATCAATCCACTAATTGGAGCTGCAGGAGTTTCTGCAGTTCCTATGAGTGCTAGAGTTGTTAGTAAAGTAGGTCAAGAATATGATAAATCAAATATATTATTAATGCATGCAATGGGTCCAAATGTTGCGGGTGTTATTGGTTCAGCTGTTGCAGCTGGTGTATTGTTATCAATATTTAAATAGAAAATTTAGGAAGAAAAAATTATGTCTGATATTAAAAACTCACTTGGTTTAGAAAATGTAGGAGAGGTTTATTTAAACCTTGACGTTGATACTTTAATAGATCACGCTGTAGAAAATGAAGGAGCTAAAATAAGCTCTGCTGGTGCTTTGATGATTGATACTGGTATATTTACTGGGAGAAGCCCAAAAGATAAGTATTTTGTAAATGCTGATCCTTCAAATAAATACATCGCTTGGGGTGATGTAAATGCAAAAATTGATGCTGATACTTATAAGTCATTACTTTTAAATTCAAAAAAGCAATTAGACGGTAAAGATTTATATGTAACTGATGTATATTGTGGTTCAAGTATAAACAGTAGAAAATCTGTAAGATTTATTACTGAAATTGCATGGCAAGCACATTTTATTAAAAATATGTTTATTGTTCCACCTGATTCTGATTTAGAAAACTTTACACCTGATTTTACAGTTTACAATTCTTGTAAAACTACAAATAAAGATTGGAAAGCTCAAGGTTTACATTCTGAAGTTTATGTTGCATTTGATGTAGAAGCAAACGAATGTGTTATTGGTGGTACTTGGTACGCTGGTGAGATGAAAAAAGGTATTTTCTCTATGATGAATTACTGGCTTCCTTTAGATGGGAAGATGGCAATGCATTGTTCTGCAAATGTTGGAGCGTCTGGAGATACTGCACTTTTCTTTGGACTATCTGGTACAGGAAAAACTACACTTTCAACTGACCCAAAAAGAGCTCTTATAGGTGATGACGAACATGGTTGGGATGATGATGGAGTATTTAACTTTGAAGGTGGTTGTTACGCAAAAGTAATCAATCTTGATGCTTCAAGTGAACCTGAAATATTTGCAGCTATTAAAAAAGGTGCTATTTTAGAAAATGTAGTTTCAGATGATGAAGGCAATGTTGATTATAATGATGGTTCTAAAACAGAAAATACAAGAGTTTCTTATCCAATAGACCATATTGAAAATATTCAAGAAGGTAGTATTGCTGGACATCCAACAAATATTATTTTCTTAAGTGCTGATGCATTTGGTGTATTACCTCCTGTAGCAAAACTTACAAATGAACAAGCTATGTATTACTTTTTAAGTGGTTATACTGCTAAAGTTGCGGGAACTGAAAGAGGAGTAAAAGAACCTACTGCTACTTTCTCTGCATGTTTTGGTGAGGCATTCTTACCTTTACATCCAACAGACTATGCAAAACTTCTTGGTGAAAAAATCAATAAGCACAATGTAAATGTTTACCTTGTAAATACAGGTTGGACTGGTGGTGCTTATGGAACTGGTACAAGAATGAGTATTAAAAATACAAGAGCTTGTATAAATGGTATCTTAGATGGTAACATCAACGATAGTCAATTTGAAACATTAGATACATTTAACCTAGCTATTCCTAAAACTTTAGCTGGTGTTGATACTGAAGTTTTAAATCCTAAAAATACTTGGCAAGATAAAAAAGCTTATGAAGAAGCTTCTGATAAACTTGCTGCTATGTATGTAGAAAACTTTAAAAAATACTTAACAGAGGACAGTGACTTTGATTTTACAGCTGCTGGACCACAAATTTAAGTACAATTAGTAAATAATTTAAAAAGGTAATAGAATTATTTCTATTACCTTTTTTTATTTTATAACTAAACAAACCATTTAGGAAATACAATGAAAATAATAGACTTTATAGATGAAGTTAAATTTAACTGTTCAGAAATAGCATATCTAAGTACATATCATATTTTAAACAAAATATACGATGATGTTGAAACACAAGAAGAAAATAAAGAAATACTTTTAGATATTTTAGAAAATTATTCTTTAGTATTACAATATCTAAACGACTATGCAGGACCAATATATAGAAGACACAATTCATCTACAAAAAAAATATATGACGAGCTTTCTTCTTACTTTGGTTTTGATACAGATAACAAATATACATTTGAACATATTGTAAAAAAGCTAAAAACTCAAACTCCAAGTTTAATTATGAGTTTAGAAGATGATGAGATAAAACTACAAACAATAGAAAACTTTGAGGAAAAATTAGAAGTTCTTACTTCATCAAAATATTATACTCAAAATAAAAATGATTTAGAAGAAAAGATAAATAAACTACAAAAAAATATATCGCTAGTAAGAAGAGCATCAAATTTTTAAATTTGCTTTTCTTTTTTTGATACTTATCTTTTTTACTTCATGTATAAAAGATGATTATATTACACAAACTTACGATAAAGACTTAGTAAAAGAACAATTTACCTGTCTAAAACTACATTTAAGCCCCTATTCTTCTAAAACTATTAATACAGCTAAGTCATTGTATACTTTCAACGATAATTGCCAAAATACACTAGAGATTAAATATAAATCAAAAATTGCTTGTAATAGTAAACACAATACAAATAAGCAATTTAATTCATTTATTCAACTTAGTATTTTAAAAGACAATAAACTTATTTATGTAGTTTATAAAGATTTAAAAGATGATGTAAATATCAATGAAGAGATAAAAAAAGGATACAAAAAATTATGTCAAACGATCAACCTTTAACATTTGGTCCTGTAAATTCAAGAAGATTTGGAATAAGTTTAGGAATTGACCTTTCTCCAGATTCTAAGCAATGTAACTTTGACTGCTTATATTGTGAATTAGAAAAAGCATCAACAGTAACAAAACAAGACCAATCAATAGAAGTATCAAAATACATAAGTGAAGTACAAAATGCACTTATAAAATATCCAGAAACTCAAGTTATAACTATAACTGCAAATGGTGAGCCTACTTTATATCCTTATTTGGATGAGTTAGTAGATGAACTAAATAAGATTAAAAAAGATAAAAAGATATTGATACTTTCAAATGCATCTTTAATAAACGATGTAAAGATTTCTGCTATCTTACAAAAAATAGATATAGTAAAACTATCTATGGATTGTGCAAGTAAAGAGTGCTTTAAAAAACTAGATAGAATAGATAAAAACATAAATCATCTTGATATTCTTGATGGTCTTATCAGATTTTCAAAAGACTTTAAAAATGAATTTGTACTTGAAGTATTATTTGTAGATACAATAAACAACAAAGAAACAGAAATCAATGCAATATATAAACTTCTATGTACATTACATCCATCAAGAGTAGATATAGGCACTATAGACAGACCACCAGCATATGATGTAAAGCCTATATCATACAATGAACTACAAAGTATTGCATATACTATGGAAGGACTTAATATATCGATTGCTCATAAAACAAAAACAAAACTAGATAAGTTTTTAGAAAAAAATGAGCTTTTAAACTTACTAGATAAAAGACCGCAAACAAAAGAAGATATTGAAAACCTTTTAAATGATGAGTCAAAAATAATATTTGAAGACTTAGTAAAAAACAACTTTATAACAACAAAAAACCAAGCAGGAGTAATTTTCTATGGAAGAAACAAATCTAAAAAAGTGTAGAAACTGTACGTACGACGTAAAAAAAGGTATCAGAAGATGCCCATATTGTGGAATAGTAAATCCATCTGTAGATATAAAAGATGTATTTCAAATGATATTTATAGTTGTATTAGTTATGGGAATATACACATATTTCCAATAAAACATAATACTAGCTTATAAATATAATAAGCTATTTAATTAAGACTAATTTTATCCTATTTAAGATACTATACTCTTATAGAATTTAAATAAGGAGTTAATAAATGAATTTATTACCACAAAATGCACAAGAGATTGAAGTAGTTGGAGCGACTGTTCCCTTTTATAAATATGAAGAAAATGGTGTAACTTTTATACAATTTGATTCAAGTAAAGCAGGTCATCCAGAGCCTATGATAAATGCGATGTCAGGTTTACAAACTATACAAGGTGATGAAAAACTTATCATGCTAAATAGTAAGCCACCTATGGGTCTTTTTCCTAAGATAGAAAATGAATTTGATTTTGAACATGAAGAGATAAAACCAGGACTTACTAGAGTTGTTTTTTCTAAAAAGGGTCAAAATACAACTGACACTAATTTTAATGATACTACTTGTGGTGGTGGGAGCTGTAGTAATTAAATATGGCTATTTCTCAAGACTTTGCACCACCATTTAAATTAATATCTCCATATTTTATTATTGGGAGTTTATTTTTTGTAATCTCTTCTATACTATTATTTGGATTTGATATATCTAGTTTAAATACTATGCAACACACAACATTATCTTGGGTACATATCTTTTTACTTGGATTTGTAATGATGGTTATATTTGGTGCAATGGCACAGTTAGTTCCTGTAGTTTTAGAAGTTGGTCACTTTGCTGTTGAGTTATACTATATAATCTACCCCCTACTTCTAATAGGTACTATTCTTATGGGATACGGCTTTTTAAGCTCACCTGCTCTTTTACCTTATGGTGGGATTGTGGTACTTATATCTTTGATGGTATTTGTACTTGAAACATTTTTAACTATAAACAAAGTAGAAAAACTAAACCTAGTGATGATGAGTGTACTTCTTGCAAATACATTTTTATTTATGGGTTTAATATTTGGAATACTTATGGCTTTAGGATATGCTGGAACTATAGATATTGATATACTTGCTTTACTTAAAGCACATATATATTTAGTGCTTGCTGGATATGTTGGAGTTACTATTATGGGAATGAGTTTGATACTTCTTCCCATGTTTTGGTTATCTCATAGTTTTTCTTGGAAACCTGTGACATACGCTTTATGGACTATGTCTATTGCAGTTATACTTGTGATGCTTTCTTCTATATTTAGTAGCACTATTTTAGAACAAACTGGATATATACTAACTCTGACTACTCTTATTTTGTACTTTTATCAGATATATACTATTTATAAGACACGAGTTAGAATGGATAAAGATATATATTTATTTTCACTTATATTTTCTTATTCATCTTTAGTTCTTAGTATAATTTTAGGGCTTGTTTATTTACTAAGTCCTAGTCAAGCTTTACTTTTAACTATTGGATGGATTCTATTTCTAGGATATATTACATTTATCATAAATGGTCATTTATATAAAATAGTTCCATTTTTAGTATGGTATGAAAGATTTTCTCCACTTATTGGAAAACAAAAAGTTCCAATGTTAGCAGATATGGTACCTATAAGAAGTGCAAAGTTTCAGTTTATATTTTCATCTATGGGTGTAGTACTAGGAGCCATTGGTATATTTTTTGCTTCAAATGATATATTTAAAGCTGGTGTTAGTTTTTTAGTTGTAGGTTCAATCTTTATGCTAAAAGACTTATTGTATATGATAAATTTCAAATAAAAGAAAAAAGGAAATAAAATGGTAAGTAAAGAAGAATTATTCAAAGCAGTATCAACTGTAAATGATCCAGAAGTTGGATTCAATCTTGTAGAGATGGGTTTAATATATGATGCGTCATGCGATGAGCAGTTCAATGCAAAAATCACAATGACACTTTCAACAAAAGCATGTCCACTACACCAGATGATAGTTCAATGGGTAGAAGAAGCAGTTTTAAGAGAATGTGAAAGCATACAAAATGTTGAAGTAGAAGTTGTATGGGAACCTGTATGGAATATCACAATGGCAACTGAAGAAGTTATGAATAAACTAAGTGGAAATGCTTAAAAAGTGAAAATTATATATGGTACTTTGATATTTTTCTTTTATTTTATCAAGTACCCTACTGTGATATTTTTACCAATAGCATACTTGTATTTGGACTATCCAAATAATTATCCTATGGATATACTTGCTTTTATATCTGCACTATTAATTATAAAAGATTGGTTTTTCCCACATGAAAAGCCAGAAAACTGCCAAGGTGTTAAAAAATAATCACTCAAATATAAAAGGTAATATAGATACTATTAACAATATAGCCATAGTTCTGTTAAATATTTTTATTACTTTTTCATCTTTTAAAAACTTTTTTAAAACTACCCCACCAAGTGTCCAAGAGTTAGTTGAAACTATACCACTCAACAAATAGATAAATGCTATTATCAGTACTTGTAAAATTGTATTATCGTTTGATGTAACAAATACAGACATAGATGTAACAGCCATAATCCAAGCTTTTGGATTTAACCATTGAAAAGCTGCACTTTGAATAAAATTAAATGGTTTAGATTTGTTATTTACATCAATAGCACTTGTGTTTGTAGCTATTTTATAAGCCATCCAAATTAAATACAACATACAAACATATTTCAAAACTATAAAAACTACAGGATACAATTCAAAAATAGCCCCAAGCCCTAATCCAATAAGAACAACCATAAAAGGAAAGCCCAATATAATACCAAGCATATGTGGTAGAGTTCTCTTATACCCAAAAGTAAGTCCTGAAGTTAGTAACATAATATTATTAGGTCCAGGAGATAGTACTGTTGAAAGGGTAAATGTAGCTATTGAAGCCATCATTGTGATAGTATAAATATTTTCCATTTTTATTCCCTTTTACGCTGATTTGATATCATTTTTAGATATCAATTGTTTAATTATATTCAAACCTTTATATATATCGTTTGAACTACAATGAGTAAAGTTAAATCTTATCTCACTATTTACATTTTCATTGTTGTAAAACTCTGCACCAGGTACAAATACTACACCTTTTTCCATGCATTTATTTACAAGTTCTGAGCTATTTATATCTTCAAACTTTCCATATATAAACATACCACCTTTTGGTTTTGTGTATTTAAACTCTGGAAGTATCTCATCTAAAAAGCCTGCAAATATTTGCATATTTTTTTTGTACACTTTTCGTATAAGATTTTTATGACTTATAAAGTTAGTATTGTTTTTCAAATAATCACTAAGTATAGATTGAGCTAGACCATTTGTATGTAAATCCATAGCTTCTTTATATGCTACCAGTGGCTCTAACAATTCTTTTGAAGCTCTTATCCAACCAACTCTAAGTGCAGGTGATAATGTCTTTGAAAAGCTTCCTAAATGATATGAGTTGTTTGGTATATTTTTACTTATACTGTCATATTTTTTTTCAAAATATATCTCACTATATGGTGCATCTTCTATTAATATACCATCATATTGTTTAACTATATTTGCAACTTCTTTTCTTTTTTCTTCACTATAGGTATATCCTGTAGGATTTTGAAAGTCTGGTATCAAATATGCTAGTTTAGATTTTTTGAAACTTGTATTAAACATAAATGTATCACAACCACCTTCTTTTAAAGTAATAGAATCTTGACTCATATTATTTAAAGCAAATACATTCATAGCGCCTAAATAGGAAGGTGCTTCTATTGTAATACTTTTATTGTTATTATATCTTGATATTATGTCTAGTGCTTGTTGAGAACCTGAAGTAATCATGATATTTTCTTTTGATGTTTCAAACCCATCATTATTATATATTTGTGAAATTTTTTCTTTTAACTTATCTAATCCTGTTGATGTAAAGTATTGCAATGAAACTGCATCATTCATAACTCTAGCGGCTGATTTCTTTAATTCTTCTTGTGGAAACAATTTTGCATCAGGTAAACCGCCTGCAAAAGATATTGTTTCATTTGTTGTATTTTCTAAAATTTCTCGTATAAATGATCGTTTCATCTTTACTCCTTTTGTTTATTTATTTTTGTAGGTGAATTTTAGCGTTTAATGATAATTTATTCTTCACATATAGACAATATATAATTATCTATTTTTGTTTATTATAGTTACTATTAATTATAAAATAACTATTAAATATAGATATATAATATATCTATATTTAAACTTATTATATTCATATTATGATATAATTATTTTCAAATAGGAAAAATTATGCATAAAAAAGAAACAACTCTACTACACAGTCAAATAGCAAACGATATGATGAACTATATAAACAATAATATTGATACAGACATAAATATAGATGATTTAGCACTACAGTTTGGAATAAGTAAGTATCACTTTCATAAAATATTCAAAGAACAAATGGGTTCAAATATATATGAAACCATAAAATCAATAAGATTACAAAAAGCATCAAACCTACTAATAACAAACAAATACTCTACAATCACACAAGTAGCTTCAATATGTGGATATAGCTCACAGACATCATTTATAAGAGCATTTAAACAAAGATTTGACCAAACACCAAAAGTATGGAGAAACGGTGGATATAAAGAATACTCAAACAAAATACTTTCAAGTTCACAAACAGCATCTCTTTCAAACGCAGACTTTTCACACTTAAAAGTAAAAATAGTAAAAACAAAAGCAAAAAAAGCATACTATATAAGACAAAAAGGATACAACTCAAAAGCTATGAATACTTGGCAAAAGATGATGGCATGGGTATATACTCATGATATTAAAAACTACGAACAAATTGGTATATACCATGACAATCCGATTATCACTCCACTTGAAGATTGCTATTATGTTGCTGCAATCGTTCCACCTGCTAGTAAAAAGTTTGATAAGATGACTCTTCCTTCTTTTAATATAGGTGCAGGTATTTGTGCAACTTTTGAAGTTGAAGGAAAGTATGGAGATATACTTAAACTTATACAGTGGGTTTACCATCATTGGCTACCAAACAGTGGCTTTGAAACTACAACTATTCCTTCATATACAATTTTTGAAAAAAATCATTTCTTAGATGATGATGGTATGTTTAAAGTGACATATTATGTTCCTGTTATATATGTATAGATATAATTCAAGCCATAAAAACATAGGTACTTAAATGAATATAGAACAATATAAAGAAAAATTAGATTTATTAACAAATGAGTTAGAAAAAATAGATTTGCTAAATGCAGATACAGATTATAAAGTATTAAAACAACTATTTGATACTACTTATCAAAGTGGTGTATTAGATATAGTACATTTAGCTAAAAATCTTCAAGATGAGTTTAAACTAACTTTATTTACTTATCTTACCAAGATATCTGGATCATTGTCTTTTTTGGTTATACAAATACTTGCAGCAAATAACATCATGCAAAAACACAACTGTAGTAAAAAAGAGTTTTACACAAAGAAAAAGTGTGGAATAGCTATAAATCACTTACGAGTAGCTAAGACTATAGTAAATGGTGTAAAAGTTGATTGCGGATATGAATTGAGTGGTATACTTACTTGGGCTAGTGGATATAAGATATTTGATACTTTACTTATAGGTTTTCACCATGATGGATATGAGTTTGAAGCAATGGCTAGCTTTTCTTTAAACGATGGATTTACACTAGGTGAAGCACCTGCTACTTTTGTAGGAAATAGTTTAAACACTATAAATATAAATTTAAAAAATTTCTTTGTAAAAGATGAAGATATAGTTTCTTCAAATTTACTAGGTAATTATACAAAACAAAAATCTGCTTCTAAAACTGTACACTTTTGTATATATGCCATTGGAAATACTGCTTTAGAAAAAATAGAAGATGAAGATTTTAAAAAATCAGGATTTGAAAAATTAGAAAAAATAAAATCAGACTTTAACAATTCAAATGATATAGATGAACTAGATAACTTAAGAGTAGAACTTTTTATATTATCTCAAAGTATAGTTACAACAGCCATGGTCTTAAATGGAGGAAAATCTATACTTCTTGAATCTTATTTTCAAAGACTATATAGAGAACTTATTATGTTCAATTCAAATGGATTAAATAATACTTTGAAGGGTATATTTAAAGATAGGTTTGCTACAAATTAACAATTTAAGATAAAATCACTTCTTCTAGTAAGCATTAAATATCTCTATTTATTACCCGTAAGCAAAAATATAGGAAAATTTCCATAAGGCTTTTTAGCTACAGTAACCGTCTCAATTTTAAGATTTTTAAACCCAACTTCTAAAGCAATATTTAAAAACCAATCTTTATCAAACCCAAAGTGAAATACTCCTGTATCGACACTATGGAATGTTCCGTCTTCAGGTTCTAAGTCTGCAAGTGCAATTTTTCCACCTACTTCAAGTAAAGAATAAAACTGTTTAAATAGTATTTTTATATCTTTTACGTGGTGTATAGTCATAGATGATATTATCGCATCATATTTATCATCTATTTGTATTTTTGTGATATCTACTTCTTTTATCTCTATTTGACAAGTAAAGTCTTTTGACTTTTCTCTTAATACATCTGTCATAGATTTTGACATATCTATACAAGTTATTTTTTGTACATATGGAGCTATTTCTTGTGTTAGAAGTCCTGTACCACTTCCAAAGTCCATGATGTGTTGATCTTTTGTAAAAGTAAATTCTTTTAGTATTCCATCTGCTATATTTGCTACATTTCCTGTTCTTCTTACATCTTTTTCATAATCATTTGCTTTAAATGCAAAATGGTCTTTTTTGATTTCCATATTATTTCCTAACTTATTCCATCTGTTGAGCTAGAATTAAATTTTACTAACTCATTATCTTGTATATTAAAAATCACTTCAATAGGTCTACAACATACTTCACAATCTTCTACAAAAGGCTCATTATTCATCCCACTATCTAAAAGCATAGATATCTCTTCCCAACAATAAGGGCAAGTAAAATAGTGCTCTATCATGTAGGTAATCCAAACTTTTGAAGTGTAAACTCTCCAATATTATTAAAAAATACATAATATAAAAAGTCTTTTTTTACTTCAAGCCCAGCAAGATATCTTAAAGCCAAGTTTGCTTGAAATGAAGCTATATTCATAACTATAGGACAGGCAATACCAGCAGGTGTTCTTTCTTTTACAGAAAATACACTAGAAAATGATGACTTATCGAAAAAACATACTTGACCATGAAACTCTTCCACACTTCCATATACCCAAGGGGTATTTATAGTTTTACTATACTCATCTATTTTAGCTCTTACAGGTAAGTTATCTGTAGCATCAAGTATTAGGTCAACTTTAGGTAAATCTTTTTTAGCTATATAGTCTTCAAAGCTACCATTTATAGCATTTACTTTTACATAAGGACATCTATCAACTATAAGTTCTTTTAAAACATCACATTTATAACGCCCCTCATCCCCACTTTTAAATCCTATTTGTCTATGTATATTATGTACACCAACATCATCAAAGTCTACTAAGGTAATAGTACCTATTCCACTAGCACCCAAAGCTACACCTAAACTACAGCCTAAACCGCCACAGCCTATTATCACTATATGTTTGTCTTGTAAACTATTTTGAGTTTCTTCGCCCCACAATTGTATTTGTCTATTAAAGTAATTATTCATAAAAAGATTGTAGGTAATTTTGGCTTTAAGGTGGTATAAGTTTCGTATTAGTAAGTGAACTTAAGTTATTTTAAATCAAATCCTTACCACTCATTTGATACAATTGCGAATGAACTTAGAAGAAAAACTAAAAAACTTACCATCAAATCCAGGTGTATATCAATACTTTGATAAAAATGGTCGTTTACTATATGTAGGAAAAGCAAAAGTACTTAAAAATAGAGTTAAGAGCTACTTTCAATTCAAGCCTACCTTAGCACCCTCTTCTAAACTTGGACCTCGTATATATAAGATGATATCAGAAGTTCAAGCCTTAGACTATATAGTTGTACCAAACGAAAATGATGCTCTTATTTTAGAGAATTCACTTATAAAACAACTAAAGCCAAAATACAATATTTTACTTCGAGATGACAAAACATATCCTTACATATATATAGATACAAGTGAAGACTTTCCAAGACTTGATATCACTCGAAAAGTTATAAAATCTAAAGATATAAAATACTTCGGACCTTTTAGTATAGGTGCTAGAGATATGCTTGATAGTATATATGAGATTTTACCTTTAGTGCAAAAAAAATCATGTCTAAAAGAAAAAAAAGCTTGTCTATTTTATCAGATGAAAAAGTGTCTTGCACCATGTGAAGGAAAAGTATCTAAGCAAGAGTATGCAAAACTAATAGAAAAAGCCCTACTTTTCATACATAATAAAGTAAAACTAATAGTAAGCATAGAAGAGAAGATGGAGTTTTACAGCGAAAACTTTAGATTTGAAGAAGCATTAGTTTTAAGAGATAGAATAAAAACTATAGAAAAATCACACATAAAATCAACACTAGACTTCGCAAACAATGAAAACTTAGACCTATTTGCTGTACAAATAAAAGAACAAAGAGCAGTGATAATAAAAATGTTCGTAAGAGAAGGTAAGCTTATCTCAAGCTCTCACAACTATATAAATATAACTGAAATATCATCTTTTGAAGATATATATAAAACAGCGATTATAAACTACTACTCATCAGATTTACCATACATATCAAAAGATATTTTAGTAGCACACACTATAAAAAATAAAGAAGAATTAGAGTCATTTATAAGTACTAAATACAACAAAAAAGTAAACATCACACAAGCTAAAATAGGAAGAAAAAAAGACCTAACAAATGTAGCTATTCAAAACTGTAACGAACTACTAAAAGTAGATAACTCTATATTTAACGCAGAACTTTACATAACACTTAAAGACCTATTTAACCTAGACAAAGTGTCATATAGATATGAAGCCTATGACAACTCACATATTATGGGTCAAGCTACAGTTGGAGCTATGATAGTATGGGATGAAAATAAGTTTATAAAAGAGGATTATAGATTATACAATCTTGAAGCAAAAGATGAATATGCTCAAATGAGAGAGATGCTTACAAGAAGAGTACTAAAATTCAAAGAAAACCCTCCTCCTGATGTATGGATAATTGATGGTGGAAAAACACTTATTACCCTTGCTAATGATATCTTACAAAGTGTAGGAGTTACTATAGATGTAATTGGAATAGCAAAAGAAAAAATAGACAAAAAAGCAAACAGAAGTAAAGGTAGCGCTAGAGATATTTTATATATAAAAAATGAAGTATTCAAACTAGAAACATCAGATAAAAGACTTCATTTTTGTCAAAGACTAAGAGATGAAGTTCATAGATGTGCTATAGGATTTCATAAAAAACAAAAAAGAAAAGAAGATAAGCAAATATCACTTTTACAAGTAAAAGGAATAGGTCCTGCAAAAGTAGCAAAATTGCTAAACTTTTTTGGCACATTTGAAACTGTGAAATCATCTTCCTTAGATGAGCTAAAAGAGGTATTAAATGAAAAAGACGCTATACTCTTAGAAAATCACTTTAAAGAATAAAATTGTCATATATCACAATAAACAAACAAAACTTTTTTCATAATTTAGATATTTGTTCAAAAAGAGCAAAATGTAAAGAAAATGTAGCAATAGTACTAAAAGATAATGCATATGGACATGGATTGTTAGAAATATCTTCTTTAGCAAAAGAATATGGACTAACAAAAGCAGTGGTTCAAAACATCCAAGAAGCTAAAAAAATCCAATCTTATTTTGAATATATCTTAATCCTTGCTGATACGAAAAAAGAGAGTTTGTCACATTCTTTTCACATAACAATCAACAGTATCGATGACATCGAGCATCTGGAAGAAAACACTAATATTCATATCAAAATAGATACAGGAATGCATAGAAATGGAATAGCACCCAATGAACTTGAAAGTACTATACACAAAGCTATTGAGCAAAATTTAAATATCACAGGAGTATTTACACATTTTAAAAGTGCAGATATTATGTCGAGTGTTTATTTTTGGCAAAAGTCTATTTTTAGGGACATTAAAAAAAATTTAAGTTTAATATGTGAACAACTAAATATAAGTGAAATAAAACTACATTCTTGTAACTCTTCAGCACTATTTAGAGAAGAGAATTTTAGTGAAGATTTCTGCAGAATTGGATTAGCAGCTTATGGTTATGTAGAAAATGAAAATCCTCTATATATTCCAGATTTAAAACCCGTATTATCACTAAATACTCAAAAACTATCTTCAAGAACGATAAAAAAAGGTCAAAGTATTGGGTATGGTGGAAATTTTGTAGCAAGTGAAGATATGACATTTTCTACTTATGATATTGGATATGGAGATGGCTTTAAAAGATTATCTAATGAGAGATATTTTCAGATAAATAAAAAAGAAAGAACTCTAGGAAATACATCTATGGATAATATGTCTATAAACTCAACAAGAGAAGAAATATCTCTATTTGATGATGTAAGACCTTTAGCCAAACTTCACAACACAATTTCATACGAAATACTAACTTCACTAAATCCAAGTATAAAAAGAGTTATAGTTTAGATGAATTTAGAAATCATAAAATCTATCAATAAACAAAAAGCAATAAACGCTCTAAATACAATTTGTGAAAATATAAATATTTTAGAAAAAAGAGATAAACAAAATACTTCTTTAGACTTAGAAAATATACTAAAACAAACACAAACATATCTAGTGACACTAAACATACAAGAGTTAAACTTACAAGAAATAGATGAAATACTATCTTTTGTAGAAGTAACTCATATCAAAATTATGGAAGCCGTATGATTCAACTTACAAACATCGCAAAAAGTTATGGTTCTCAAGACTTATTTAAAAATCTTGATTTTAGACTAAATAAAAATCAAAGAGTAGGACTTGTAGGAAGAAATGGTTCGGGTAAATCTACTTTGTTTAAACTTATTTTAGGTGAAGACCACTATGATGAAGGGGAGATATCTATTCCTAAAGGTTATAAAATAGGTGCTTTAAAACAACATCTTGTATTTACAGAATCTACACTTGTAGATGAAGTAGCACTTGCACTTAGTGAAGATGATAAGTATTCTATATATAAAGTTGAAAAGTTTTTATTTGGTTTAGGCTTTACGCATGAAGACTTAGACAAATCGCCTCTTTCTTTTTCAGGTGGATTTCAAATCAGAATCAATCTTGCAAAGCTACTTCTTACCGAACCAAACTTACTTTTACTAGATGAGCCTACGAATTACCTTGATATTTTATCTTTAAGATGGTTGAAGCAATTTTTATGTACTTTTGATGGTGAAGTTATACTTATCACTCATGATAGGGATTTTATGGATGCTGTATCTACACATACTATGGGATTAAATAGAAAACAACTAAGTATCATCCAAGGAGATACTCATAAGTTCTATGCACAACTTCAAAGTGATGATGAGCTATATCAAAAACAAAAAATAACTCAAGATAAAAAAGTAAAAGAACTAGAAGAATTTATAGCAAAAAACAAAGCCAGAGCTTCAACAGCAGCACAAGCCCAATCAAAAGTGAAACTACTAGAAAAAATGGACATCATGGATAGCTTAGGCTATGATAATACTTTAAAGTTTGACTTTAACTTCAAAGATACTCCTGCAAAAGTTTTACTTGAAGTAAACAACTTATCTTTTGGATATAGCACTGATAATATTCTTTTCAAAGATATATCTTTTACACTTAAAAAAGGTGAGACGATAGGAATAATAGGAAAAAATGGGAAAGGTAAATCTACACTTTTAAATACAATAGCAAAAGAACTAACACCTATAAGTGGGAATATAGACTATCATGGAACATCTTCTTTTGGTCACTTTGGACAAACAAATATATCTCACTTAAATCCTAAAAACAATGTAATGGATGAAATCTATGTATCAAATCCAAAACTTCCAGCATCTGTTGTACGAAGTATCTGTGGTACTATGATGTTTACAGGCGATAGTGCTGAGAAAAAGATATCTTTACTTTCAGGTGGTGAAAAATCACGAGTAATGCTAGGACAAATAATAGCAAAAGATGTAAATGTACTATTTCTTGATGAGCCTACAAATCACCTAGATATGGACTCTATAGATGCACTAACAAAAGCTATAAAAAACTTTGAGGGTTCTTGTATAATTGTAACACATAGTGAAGCCCTACTTCGTGCTGTATGTGATAGACTTGTAGTATTTTCAAAAGGAAGTGCTAGTACTTTTGATGGAAATTATGATGAGTTTTTAAGCAAAATTGGATGGAAAGAAGAAAATGACCAAGATAATGTTGAAGTCAAAAAAGAAATTCCAAAAGTAAATAAAAAAGAAAATAAAAAGTTAAGAAGTGAACTTATTAAACAAAGAAATAAATTAACCTCTCCACTTAAAAAAGAAGTAGATAAGCTAGAATCACAAATAATGAAAATAGAAGAAGACCTAGAAGTTCATCACGAAGAACTAATATCTGCATCAAATGCTTGTGACAATAGTAAAGTTATGGATATATCAAGAATAGTAACAACACAAGAAAAAGAAGTTGAAGATAAATTTGAACTACTTGAAATAGCACAAAATAAAGTAGATGACATCACACAAGAATACGATATAAAATTAGAAGGTCTATAATATGAATTTTAACAACTTTGCTTTAAATCAAAACATCCTAAAAGCACTAGAAGATATCAAATATACAAAAACTACAAGTATCCAAGAAAAAGTTATCCCTTTGATACTAAAAGGTGAAGATATACTTGCAAAATCTCAAACAGGAAGTGGAAAAACTGCTTCTTTTGTTTTACCTATTTTAAATCAATTTATTGAAGATGAAAAAGTAAAGGTGAAGAAAAAAGCTTTTATATCTACTATCATTCTTACTCCTACAAGAGATTTAACTATACAAGTAGCACAAACTTTCGAGCTATTTTCAAAGTACTTAGATAAAAAACCAAAAGTAGTAACAGTTATAGGTGGACTTGAAATACAACAGCAACTTTTAGATATACAAAGTGGTTGTGATATAGTTGTAGCAACTTCAGGAAGACTACTAGATATCATAGATAAAAAACAAATAAACTTGTCTTTTGTAAAAAACTTTATTCTGGATGAAGCGGATAAAATGCTTGATTTAGGATTTGCAGATGAATTAGACTTGATACTAGAAGAGTTACCTAAGCAAAGACAAAACCTACTATTTTCAGCAACCTACCCAGATAAGATGATGAAAATTGCTTCAAAGATTACAGCAAGTGCTTTAAAAGTCGAGATTCAAAAAGAAGCGCCAACAGTTCAAGATATAGAACAAAGAGTTATAGAAGTAAACAAAGAAAACAGAAGTCCACTTTTAAGGTTTTTACTTAAAACAAACAAATGGAATCAAGTTTTAGTATTTATGGCAAACAAAAGAGCTACAGATAATATTGCAGCAAAGTTTAGAAAGCATGGATATCTTGCGGAGTCTTTTCATGGGGATTTAGATCAAGAAGATAGAAACTATACACTTGATGAATTTAAAAAGAAAAATATCAAGATATTATTTTGTACAGATATTGCTAGTCGTGGTTTGCATATAGATGATATATCTTGTGTAATAAACTTTGATTTACCAAGAGGAACAGATAGCTATGTACACAGAATAGGTAGAACTGGACGAGCTGGTAAAAAAGGTGAGGCTATAACATTTATAGACCATGAAGATATAATGCACTTTAAACTTATAGAAAAAAGATGCAATTTGGATATAACTTATGAACAAATAGAAGGCTTTGAACTACGGGGTGAGATAAAAGCCAAAGAAAAAGGCTCTGCCCCAATCAAGGGAAAAAGAAAAAGTAAAAAAGACAAACTAAGAGAAGAGTTAGCAAAAAAGGGAAACAATGAAGTTTAACAGCAATGTTGTATTTGTAATAGTTATGTTTTTATTTGCTATAACTGTTATATATAGAAATGATGTAGAAAAAAATAGAGTTGATATCTCTTCTTATCACTTTGATGTAAACGATACTGTACGATACCTTTTAAAAGAAGAGAGTATTTATGTATACAATACTTCTAAAAATACTCTAGGAAAAATACACTTCTATAATAGCCCAAAAGGTATACTTTTTGAAGAAGCCTACTTCTTAAATATTCCAAAAAATAATTTAGATAAATCTTCTCAAAGCACTAAATATACGAAAGGTTTATCTACTCTTTCATGTAAAGAAGAAAATATATCTATATGTTTAGATTCAAATATAAAAAGCAATATAAACTATGTACAAAAAGATGGTACAAAATATACTATTCTAAAAAATGATTTTGCATCAAAACTATATGAAAATGTAAATGATTATCAAGAATACCTAAATAAAGAGAAACAAAATTAACATACTCTTATGTCAAACCTACCTATAAATGAAGTCCTTGATGATATAAAGTCAGCATTTCAAACAAACCATAAGTTAATACTCCAAGCACCACCAGGTGCTGGAAAAAGTACTGCTGTTCCTATTTCATTTCTAAAAGAATCTTGGATTGAACATAAAATCATAATAATGCTAGAACCAAGAAGAGTAGCTGTACGAATGGTAGCTTCAAGAATGGCAGAACTACTAGGAGAAAAAGTAGGAGAAACTATAGGATACACCATCAAAATGGAATCTGTAAAATCTTCTAAAACAAAAGTATTAGTTGTAACAGAAGCAGTACTCGTACGAATGATACAAAGCGATCAAGAACTATCAAATGTAGCCATGGTGATATTTGATGAGTACCATGAAAGAAGCATACACACAGACCTATCACTTGCTTTATGTTTACAAAGTCAAGAGCTATTAAGAGAAGATTTAAAAATACTTCTGATGTCTGCAACACTAAACGAAAAAGAGCTAACAACCCTACTTCCAAATACTCCCGTAATCACATCAAAAGGAAGACTATACGAAGTAGAAAATATATATCTTCAATCAAATATACTCCAACCAAATCCAAAAACGATAAATACCCTACTTTTAAAAACTATTTTAAATTCTATTAAAAATGATAGCGGAGATATCTTAGTGTTTTTAGCAGGATTAAAAGAGATAAAGAACTTACAAAAGTCTTTATCGCAGAATATAAAAGAAGATATACAAATACTTCCCTTATATTCAAGCCTAAGTAAAAAAGAGCAAGATAAAGCAATAAAGCCATCAAGTACAAGAAAGATAATACTATCTACAAATATATCGCAAACCTCTCTTACTATAAAAGGTGTAAAGGTTGTTGTTGATTCAGGATATGAAAAACTATCAAGATTCAACTACAACACAAGTATGAACCATCTAGAGCTATCTTTCATATCAAAAGATTCTGCAATTCAAAGAGGTGGAAGAGCAGGAAGAATAGAAGATGGAAAATGCTACAAACTATGGCACAAAGCAAAAATACTAGAGCAAAGTACAAAGCCAGAGATATTAAGAAGTGATTTATCTTCTTTGATACTTGACTTATCTTTATGGGGTGTTGATGAATTTGAAGAGCTTACATGGATGGATATACCATCAGAAAAAATCATAAACGAAACAAAAGAAGTGTTAAACGAACTTCAAATGCTAGATGATGGCTTTAAAATAACATCATTTGGAAAAGAAGCTTTAAGCTTAGGAGTTCATCCTAGATTTTCATATATGATACTAAAAGCTCATACTTTAGGCTACGCTTATGAAGCTTGTATGCTAGCTTCTATTTTAGAACAAAAAGATATATTTAATACCCAACATAAAAGTTCAGATATAAAAGAAAGATTTATTGCACTTTATGAAAATAACATACACACGCCATATATCAATACTTTTGTAGCAAAAGACATACTAAAACAAACAGACTTTTACTATAGTAAACTAAAGAAAATCAAAAAAATTCAAACTAAAAAAGATATAAACAACTATGAAATCATATCTGTACTTTTACTATTTGCATATCCAGATAGACTAGCAAAGATAAGAAAAAAAGATGATGTAAAATACAAACTAAGCAATGCAAAAGGTGCAATACTAGATATAGAAGATACCTTATACAACGAAGAATATTTATGTGTAGCAAACCTAAATGCAGCAAATAAAGACTCATATATAAATCTAGCTGGAAGTATTTGCCTAAATGATATAGAAAAATATTTCAAACACCTAATCAAACAAAACCAAAGCATCACTTACAATAAAGATAAAAATAGATTAGATATCAAAGAACATACTACCTTTTTAAATCTTGAACTTTATAATATAAATGTACAAAATCAAAGCAATATAGACTTTGAAGAACTTATTTTAAAGTTGTTAGAAAAAGAAGGATTATCTCTCCTTTTTTGGAGTAAAAAAGCTATAGCACTACAAGATAAAATCAACTATTTGAACAATTATGACTCAAATTTATTAGAAATAGACTTTTCTAACAAATGGCTAAAAACCAATCTTTACTTATGGATAAAGCCATACTTAAAGGGGATTAACACCATTACAAAACTACAAGACTTAGATGTATATAATATCTTGTTAGGACTTATAAATTGGAACGACCAACAAACCCTAGAACAACTTCTTCCAACATCTATAAAAGTACCAAGTGGCTCAAATATCTATATAGATTATTCAAATATAAACACAGCTGTATTAAGTGTAAAAATCCAAGAGATGTTTGGTCTTATGAATACTCCAAAAATCTTAAACAACACTATAGATTTACAAATACACCTTTTAAGTCCTGCTAAAAAACCCATACAAATAACATACGATATAAAAAGCTTTTGGGAAAATTCATACGGTGAAGTAAGAAAAGAGCTAAGAGGAAAGTACAAAAGACACTATTGGCCAGAAGACCCATATGAAGCTATTGCAACAGCAAAGACCAAGAAGCATATGATGAAAGGCTTAGAGTAGCCCTTATGTACTATTGTATTATACTATCAATGATACCTAATATTTGATTTATAGTTTTTTGATTTGCTTTTTCAATAAATTTTATATTTCTTGAATTATAATCTATTGACTTCATTTGTTCAGCCATTATAAACCCAGTGATATTTTCACTTTCTACTTCAATATGAAATGGAAAATCCATATTTGTATTGGTAATAAGACAAGCAAAGGCAAGTCCAAGATGCTTATTAAATACTTTATTACTTATTATTATAGCGGGTCTTCTTCCCTTTTGTTCATGACCACTTTGTGGTTCAAAACTTAATGCTACTATATCACCTTGATTAGGGATATATTTTACCATTCTTCTAAACCAACTTTATTGTCAAACTCTTCACACGCTTTATAATTAGATGGTAACTGTTTAACCAAATCACTAATATTATATTTTTCTCGTTTATTTGTATATCAGAAGTATATCATCTGTTTTATTGACTGTCAATATATAGCTAAATAAAAGACATAAAAAAAGTAGAAACATTACATCCCTACTTTCATTCAATTAATCTTTAACAAATTAGCTAGCTAATACATCCGTACCCATAGCAGATTCTCTTATATTTCTTTTTTTAACATAGTTATTTAAACCTATATGGTTGTTGTATCCTAGTAGTTTTGCTATTTTTCTTACACTTAAACCTACACTTAGTAATTCTTCAATTTTATCTCTTTGCTCATCAAACTTTGACTTTTGTATTGTGCCTTTTGGTTTACCAAGACATACACCTTCAAGCTTTTTAGCTGTAAGTGCTTCTTTAGTTCTTAAACTCATTAAATCTTTTTCTAGGTCTATTGTCATACCTATTATACTTAGTATCATCTTTGTAAGCATATCATCCGCACTTATTAAGTCAAGGTTTTGTTTTACACTTATGATTCTAACTCCACCTTTTAGTAGAAACTCTACCATAGATAAAACAGTAGATATCGTTCTACCAAATACATTTAGATCAGAAACTAAGATTGTACAACCTTTTTTACAATCTTCTAAAAGTATAGAAATATTCTTTTCTTCATCAGGAACATTTACTTCTATCTCTACATTTTTAAACAAAGAAAGTTTGTTTTTCTTAAGATATTTAGCAATTTCAATTGCCTGATTATTTGTATATTCTTCATTATTTTTATTTACTCTTATAAAACTTATTATCTTTTCCACATTTTCTCCTAGTTATATATATTGTATAATATATAGTTAAATAATAACATATATTGTATATCAATTTGTTTAATGTTTATACATAATGATATACCATAATAGCTTTAACTAATATTAAGAATTGCATTATTTATAAGATATATTTAGATCTCTTTCCCTTCTCTTTATTTGTTAAATTCCTTATCAAGTACTTTTTAGATAAAATCTCTTTTATATATAGAACAAAGGAAAGTCTTCATGAAATTAGTAGTTGGAATTACAGGAGCAAGTGGAGTTAGTTTAGGTCTTAAATTTATCTCACTACTTCCCAAAAGTATAGAAGTTTATGCTGTGATATCGTCAAGTGCCAAAACAGCACTAGCATATGAACAAAATATCTCTATGCCAAACAATTCAAACATAACTTTTTATGACGATGAAAGTATAGGTGCTTGTATAGCATCTGGGTCATTTCAAACTGATGCTATGATTATCTTACCTTGTAGTATGAATACAATTGCAAAATGTACTGTTGGAATAGCTGATACACTAATTACAAGAGCATTTTCAGTTATGTTAAAAGAAAAAAGAAAAGTAGTTTTAGCACCAAGAGAGATGCCTTTTAATACAATCCAATTAGAAAACATGACAAAATTATCAAGTCTTGGAGTTATCATTGCCCCACCAATGCTTGGCTACTATTCACAACAACAAACTTTAGAACAAATGGAAGATTTTATTATAGGTAAGTGGTTTGATAGTTTAGATATCAAGCATAATTTATATAAAAGATGGGAAGGATAGAAATGGCAAAAAGAGCTATATACAGTGGTACTTTTGATCCTATTACAAACGGACATATAGATATAATCAAGCGTGCTTTAAATGTATTTGATGAAGTTATTATTGGTGTTGCATCATCAAATACTAAAAAACCAATGTTCACATTAGAACAAAGAGTACAGTTAATAAAAAGTGCAACAAAAGATTTAAAGGGTGTAGATGTAAAGCCTTTTGATACTTTACTTGTAAAGTTTGCAAAACAAAACAATATATTAAGTATAGTACGAGGACTAAGGGCAGTAAGTGACTTTGAGTTTGAACTACAAATGGGTTATGCAAATAATTCACTTGATGATAGTATAGATACTATTTACTTTATGCCCAGTTTACAAAATGCTTTCGTAAGTTCTTCAATAGTGAGAGAACTTATAAGATTTGATGGAAACTACAACCATCTTATACCCACAAATATCAAAGAGGAGATTAAACAATGTATTTAATAATAGAAGGAATAGACACAGCAGGTAAATCAACACAGTTAGATATCCTAAAACAAAAATATCCAATGGCACTTTTTACTAAAGAACCAGGTGGAACAGCTATGGGTACAAAAGTACGTGAAATGGTTCTAGGTGGTGAAGCAAAAAGTAAAGTAGCAGAGATGTTACTATTTTTAGCAGATCGTGCTGAACATAGCTTTGAAGTTATTAGACAAAATCCTGATGAATTTATCATAAGTGATAGAGGTGTAATCTCTGGTATAGGATACGCAAAAGATGTACCAATGGAAATAGCAATATCTCTAAACCTTATAGCTTTAAATGGAGCAGTACCATCTAAAATAGTCCTTCTAGAATTAAGCCCTGAAGAACTTACAAAAAGACTTGGTGCTAAAGAAAATGATTCTATAGAAAGTAGAGGTACGGAGTATCTTTTAGAAGTTCAAAATAGAATGAAGCAAGCAATCAAAGAGCTTAATTTTGATGCAAAATTTATTGATGCTAGTTTAAGTATCAGTGAAATATCTCAACAAATACAGGACTATATCAATGAGTAACATCCAAAGCCTAAGAGGTATGAAAGATATTTTAGATAAAAATAGTGAGTTATTTACTTACTTCATAGACAATGCTTCAAAAATAGCATCAAGGTATGGTTTTTCATATCTTGAAACTCCTATCTTAGAAGAAACAGCACTATTTAAAAGAAGTGTTGGAGAATCTAGTGATATTGTTGGAAAAGAGATGTATCAGTTTATAGACAAAGGTGAAAATGATGTATGTCTAAGACCTGAAGGAACTGCTGGGGTAGTTAGAATGTTTGTACAAAACAAACTAGACCGTGCAGGTGGTACAAGAAAATATTTTTATCATGGACCAATGTTCAGATATGAAAGACCTCAAAAAGGACGGCTTCGAGAGTTTCATCAGTTTGGATGTGAATCTTTTGGAGAATCGAATGTATATGAAGATGCAAATATCATCTTAATGATTAGTGAAATTCTATCTTTCTTTAAGATTGAATATAACTTACAACTTAACTCTTTAGGTTGTAAAGAATGTATGCCAAGCTATAAAGAAAATTTAGTTAAACATCTGGAAGGTTTATCTTTATGTAGTGACTGTGATAGAAGAGTTTTAACAAACCCTATACGAGTACTAGATTGTAAAAATGACTCATGTCAAAACGAACTAAAAGATGCTCCAAAAATCACAAATAGCCTATGTAGCATTTGTGATACTGACTTTGAGAAACTAAAAGTTATCCTTGATAAAAACAACATAACTTATGAAGTTGATTCAAATTTAGTGCGTGGACTGGACTACTATACTAAAACTGCCTTTGAATTTGTAAGTACAAATATAGGTGCGCAAAGTGCAATAGCTGGCGGTGGAAGATATGATAGACTTGTAGAATTTTTAGGTGGAAGAGAAACTTCTGCTATTGGTTTTGCTATAGGTATTGAAAGACTTTTAGAGCTTATCATAAAAAATGAAACAAAAGAAGAGGTTCTGTATATTGGAGCTATGAGTGAAGATGCTATAGATACAGTGTTTACAAAAGTATCGCAAAAAAGAAAAGAACTTAAAGTTATAACAGACTACAAAGTAAGAGGTTTTGGAAAACACCTTAACAATGCTCAAAAACTGGGAGCTACAACAGTAGCACTTGTAGGAGAAAATGAAATAAAAGACAATACTATCTGGATAAAAAAACTTGAAACAAAAGAGGAACAAACTATCTCTTTAGATGAGTTTTAAGAGGAAATAAAATTTGAATAATTATGGATTAGATATATGGGGAGATGATAACTTTATAATACAAGATGGTGTTGTAAAGCTAAATATCAGCCCTTATCCTGCTGTTGTAGATATAGTAAAAGAGCTAAGAGCAGAAGGAAACAAATGTCCTTTACTTCTAAGGTTCCCACATATCACACAAAAACAGATATCTAAACTATACACAACTTTTAATGATACTATCAAAGAATATGATTACAAAGCATCATTTAAAGCCCTATTTCCACTAAAAGTAAACCAAAATCCAAACTTCTTACTTCCTTTACTAAAAAATAGTGAAGAATTAAACTATGGACTAGAAGCAGGAAGCAAAGCAGAACTGATTCTTGCAATGGCTTACAACAACAAAAATGCACCCATAACAGTAAATGGATTCAAAGACAAAGAGATAATAACTCTAGGATTTATAGCAAAACAACAAGGTCATAATATCACTTTAACTATAGAAGGTATAAATGAACTAAAAACTATCATAGAAGTGTACAATGAGTTAAATCTTCCTTGTCCAAATATTGGATTAAGAGTAAGACTACATTCAAGTGGTGATGGTATTTGGGCAAAGAGTGGTGGAATAAACTCAAAGTTTGGATTAAGTGCTACAGAAATACTTGATGCTTTTGAATTAGTAAAAGAATATAATATGTTAGAATCACTTACAATGATTCACTTTCATATAGGTTCTTCTATGTCAAATATATCTCCACTAAAAAAAGCTTTAAAAGAATCTGGACATATATATGCTCAACTAAAACAGTTAGGCGCTAATAATTTAAAAGCTATAAATATTGGCGGTGGACTTGCTATTGAGTACTCACAATTTCAAAGTAAAAAGCAATATTCACTTGCAGAATTTTGTAGTGATGTTGTCTTTACTCTTAAAGATATAGCACAAAAAAATGATGTAGAAGAACCTGATATTTATACAGAATCTGGACGCTTTATTGCTGCACCAAATACTATACTTATCACTCCTGTATTAGAATTATTTTCAAGTGATTATGATGAAAATAGTCTAAGACCAAAAGAAGTTAATCCAGAAATAATAAAAGAGCTTTATTCCTTATACAATGAGATAAAAGTAAAAACTGCGAGAGAATATATGCACGATAGTTTAGATCATCTTGAGTCAATATTGACACTTTTTGATTTAGGCTATGTAGATTTACAAGATAGAAGTAATGCAGAGGTTTTAACGCATCTTATAATTAAAAAAGCTATACAGTTATTGGAGTTTAAGGATTATACAGAACTTAAAAATATAGAGCAAAAAATACAAGAAAAGTATCTTTTAAACTTTTCTATATTCCAATCACTTCCAGACTTTTGGGGAATTGGGCAAAACTTTCCTGTTATGCCATTAACCAAGCTTAACACTATTCCAACTAGGAGTTCAACTCTATGGGATATCACTTGCGATAGTGATGGAGAGATACCTTTTAATCCAAAAGAACCTTTATATTTACATGATGTAGATTTAGAAAAAGAGGAGTACTTTTTAGGCTTCTTTTTAGTTGGTGCATATCAAGATATACTTGGTATGAAACACAATTTATTTACATCTCCAACAGAAGTAAATATTGACTTTGAAAAAGACAAGTACAAACTATCATCACTTATAAAATCCCAAAAAACTTTAGATATTTTTGAAGATTTGGATTATGATATTGAAGATTTACAGAACAGATTATTTTCAAAAATTCAAGATGAAAATTTAAAAGATATATTAAACAACTATTTAAATGACAATGGTTATTTAAAAACAACAGAAATAAAATAATAAGAAAGAGCATATGACACTACTACAACTTATAAAAGAAGATTTTTCACTACCAAGAGCAAATGACCCTGCTTTACATTCAAGCTTTGAATTGATATTTAACTACCCAGGTGTTTGGGCAATTGTAAATTATAGAATTGCAAACAAACTTTATACTAAAGGTTGGAAAAGATTTTCAAGAGTATTAAATGGACTTAGCCAGTTTCTTACAAATGTAGATATTCATCCTTGTGCAACTATTGGAAGAAGAGTCTTTATAGACCACGGTTTTGGTGTGGTTATTGGTGAAACTACAATCATAGAAGATGATGTGCTTATATATCAAGGTGTTACATTAGGTGGAGTAAACCTTACAAAAGGTAAAAGACACCCTACTATTAAAAGCAATTCAGTTATAGGTGCAGGTTCTAAAGTACTTGGAAATATAACAATTGGAGAAAACTGTAAAATTGGTGCAAACTCAGTAGTAGTTAAAAATGTACCTTGCTCGGCAACAGCAGTGGGGGTTCCAGCAAGAGTCATCAAAAGTACAAATGCAGATTGCAACGAACATATAGAACAAAATCAAGCAGACCTTCCAGATGTATCAAAAGAGATGATTGTATACCTTATGAAAAGACTAAGCGTAGTAGAAAAAGCTTTAAAAGAACAAGACAATATAGATATATCAAAAGAAGATAAAGAGCTTGAAGAGTACTATTCCAACTTTATAGATTCTATGGAAACTAAATAGTGGTTATTACCCTTTTAGCTTTTGGAATAGCTACAGGGTTTATTGCTGGTTTCTTTGGAGTTGGAGGAGGAATGGTTCTTATTCCTATGCTTTTGTTTGCAGGTTTTTCTATGAAAAATGCTATTGCTATATCTATCCTTCAGATGGTGTTTACATCTATTTTTGGAACATTCTTAAATGCAAAGAAAAATAAAGCTATATTAAAAGATGGTTTATTTTTAGGACTTGGTGGTTTTGTTGGTGGATTATTTTCTGGATATATCATATCTTTTCTTAGTAATGAAGAATTGAAATATATATTTATTACTATTGTTGTCCTTGCTATATATAGAGTAAGTACTACTTCCTCAAAGCAAATTACACAAAAAACAAATCATAATATTTATTTACTACTAATTATAGGATTTATTATAGGCTCTATTGCTATGAGTATCGGAGTTGGTGGTTCTATTATGCTTACCCCTATTCTTGCATCGTATATGTACTATAGTTTAAAGGATGCTTCTTCTATGGGATTATTTTTTGTAGTATTTTCTTCTATTGCTGGATTTATATCTTTATCTTATCAAGGTTCTATGCTTTACTATGAAGGAAGTTTAGTAGGTATCGCTTCTTTACTTGGAGTTTATTTTGGAATAAAAGTAAAAAATTCAGTAAATATAACTTCATACAAAAAGTTTATTCTTACTTTGTATGTAGTTATTTTCCTAAGTATAGTTATAAAACTTTAAAGTTTAAAGTTTAATTTTTTCCCATACTAGCTATAAGTTCAGCTAGTTCGTCTTCATTTACAGCTTCACCATCTGAATCATCTATATGTTTTGCTTCAGGTGCTTTTATAGAAGCTACTCCACTTAATGTTGTAGCCATCATTTGAGAGATATCAATCATAGTATTCATAACTCTTTCTATCTTTTGTCTGTGGATATCTTGGTATTGCATAGTTGACATGATTTCAAATACTATATTTCTAATATCATCTACAATTATAAGTGCTTTTTCTTCACTTTTTTCTTTAATACAAGTTTCACTAGCATCAAGCTCTACTAAAACTTGATCAAGCATAGTCATGATCTCTGTAGCTTTTTTCTCACTATCAACTGTTATAGATGATAATTGTCCAGCCATATTGTCTTTTGTAGCTTCTGAGTCTGATTTCTCTTCTTTTTTCTCTTCAACTACCATATCATCTAAATTCTCTGAGTTCATTAATGCATCTAATTCTTCTTGTGTCATGATATACCTTTAATTATTTATTCTTATATAATAACAAAATAAATATTAAAAACTATATTTAATATTTTTAGTTGTACAGTATTGAAAAATGCAAGGAGTTATTATGGATATATTATATGCACTCTATAGAACAAATAAAAAAAGTAATATTAAAAGAGAAAATCAAAGAAGTTGATACCCCCTTTTAGTGAAAGATACTGGCATGTTTTACAAACAATCCAAGGCTCACTTGAAAGTTGTTTATTGATTATTGAATAGTCTTAAAACTATAATATTTTAAGGCTCATTTATACTTTATTATATAGTACAATATATAAGTTATCTAGTGAACTAATTCTCGTATCAATTCAGTAGCATAACACCCTTTTTGAAGTGTAAATTCTAACTCAAAATGATTTTTTTCTTCGTTGTAATTTGATGAAACATCATCTGGGAATATCCATGCAAATCTTCTTGTACCATCTACAATTGTTTGTACCACAAACTCTTCTTCTATTTTTGCTGCTTCTCCTACTGCCATCTTTGCTTTTTTACCTGCAAGTAGTCCTGTAGGTACTCTATCTTTTAGATTAAACTTTGAAGACTCACTTTCTAAATCTTCAGCAAAAAATATTCTTCCATAAGGGTAGTGACTCATTACATCACCTTCTATTACTTTAAAAGGGTGTGGTTGTGATTTTAGTTCTTTTACTTGAGATACTGTCATATTTAATTTATCTGCTATTTCTTTAGGCTCAAAAGCAGTAACTAACTTAGATATTTCTACTCTTTTTGATAGCCATTGGTTGAATATATAACTTTGATAAGAGTTTAAAAACATTTGTTTTAGTTTTCTATTTTTTTCTTTTAGAGTACCTTCACAAATAGCCTTACCTTTTATGTAGTTATCTCCATCTATTCCAAATCTTTGAAATCCAAAATAATTAGGCATACCAAAAGTAGCAATCTTTCCAAGAACTTCTTCAAGTTTTAAAGAATCTCTTTCAAGTACTCTTTTAAGTCTTATAAAAAATTTATTTCCTTTTAGGTGTCCTATTTTTATCTTATTGTTATGGTAAGTAGTTTCAAGGATTTTCATCTTTGGATGACTAAACTTTTCTATTTGTTCTTTGTATTGTTTATGAATAGATAAATGCTGTATAGTCATAGCATTTTTATCTTTTAGTCCTGCATATCCTATATCCCTACTCTTACAGCCTATTGTGTCTGAAAGTATTTGTATAGCATCCCAAGTGGATAAATCTTTTTTTCGTAGTTTAATGATGATATGTTCACCCTCACCTGAAAATTCATACAATGGTATCTCTGTAACAACAAAGTCATCTTTACTTTGCTTGAAGTAAATATCTATTTTACTATGGTTTAAAAAAAACTGTTTTTCCATATTTTTATCCTATATAATTTATGATACGATTGTATCTAAAATGACAGGAAAATATGTTTAAAAGTGATGTCCTTGACATTTGCACTTATATTTTCCTTTGATAGCTTTAGCAAAAATATTTAATTTTATATTATATATTTTTGCAATTTTTACTATTTTCTTTTTATTCTTAGGATTAAAAGTAAATAACACTTCATACTCTTCTCCACTACAAGCAATGTTAGGTTTGATTTCATCAAAAAATTCAAATCCTAATTTATTCATCTTTGATAATCTTTCTAATTCAAAAGATAAACCATCAGAGATATCCAAAGCACTATTTATATATGGTGCAATTTCATAAAAAAACTTAGCATTTAGTTTAGGGCTTATAAATTTTGATTTTTTAGATACTTTTTTATTTTGAAATAATCTTTCTAAATCTTTTTTTGTACTTCCAAGAGTTCCAGTATAACAAACTAAATCATCTTTTTTTGTTCCACTTCTATATATAGGGTTTGAAGTAATAGATATAATTGTTATAGAGATATCAAGTTTATTGTTTGATATAGTATCTCCACCTATTATGGTGATGCCATATTCTTTTGCTATTTTATTAAATCCACTTGCTAATTCTTTTAAATCTTTTTTTGTATATTCTTTTGGAATTGCTACAGTTAAAAGTGCATATTTAGGAATCGCATTCATAACAATTGCATCTGAGATATTGACAAGCATAGATTTAATTGCTATTTGTTTTAAGCTCATCCATTCTTTTTTGAAATGTACATTTTGGAAAAATCCATCCATGCTGTATACATATCTTTCATCTTTTTTTAGCTCATTTTCTACAACAGCTCCGTCATCGCCTATAAAGTTGTTATTTGCGATTTTTTTTATAAAATAGTTTTCTTTGTTCATAAAGTAATTATAGCCAGTATAGATTAAACTATTGTCTGCTTCACTTTGTAACAAGCAATCATATATTTGTTTATCTTATTTATATATTTAAAGTATCTATTTAAAGTATTGTGTTATTATCTAATTAAATTAATTTATTCAAGGAAATTAGATGAGTATTCCAATTCATAAATATGATGTTGTAATTGTAGGTGCAGGACTAGCAGGTTGTGCAGCAGCAAGAGAAGCAGCAGCAGCAGGTTTAAGTGTATGTGTTCTTACTAAATTACACCCATTAAGAAGTCATAGTGGTGCAGCTCAGGGTGGTATCAATGCTGCTTTTAGCGATGAAGATAGTACAGAACTACATGAGTTTGATACAGTTAAAGGTAGTGATTATTTATGTGATCAAGATGCTGTAAGACTTATGTGTGAAGGTGCTCCTGAAACAATCAGATGGGCTGAAAAAATGGGGGCTGTTTTTTCTAGAAGTGAAGATGGTAAAATAGCACAAAGACCATTTGGTGGACAAAGTTCTCCAAGAGCCTGTTATGCAAAAGATAGAACAGGTCTGACACTATTACATACAATCTTTGAACAAGCGCACAGAGATGGTGTTGAGTTTAAAGATGAGTACTATGTTGCTGATATCATCTATAAAGATGGTAAAGTAAATGGTGTGTTTGCTTATAACCTTGTAGATAACGAACCAATGATATTCAATGCTAAAGCTGTTATGTTTGCTACTGGTGGATATGGTAGAGCATTTAGAATCAATTCAAATGCACATGCAAATACAGGTGATGCACTTTCAATAGTTGCACGTCACGGTCTTCCATTAGAAGATATGGAGTTTGTACAATTTCACCCAACAGGTATTGCTGGGTCTGGTGTACTTATTTCTGAAGCGGCAAGAGGAGAAGGTGGAAAATTATTTAACTCTCTTGGAGAAAGATTTATGGAAAAATATGCTCCAAACAAACTAGAACTTGCTTCAAGAGATGTTGTTTCTAGAGCTATTACTCAAGAAATTCTTGAAGGTAGAGGATGTGGCGAAGATAAAGACCATGTTCATATTGACTTAACTCACTTAGGTGCAGATTTAATCAACTCAAAACTTCCTGAACTAAGAGACTTAGCTATTACATTCCTAGGTCAAGATATGATTGAAGAGCCTATTTCAATTGCAGCAACAGCTCACTACTCAATGGGTGGTATTCCTTGTGATATGGCTGGACATGTAAGACTTGATACAAAAAACTTTGTTGATGGATTCTATGCAGCTGGTGAATGTGCTTGTGTAAGTGTACATGGTGCAAATAGACTTGGAGCTAACTCAGTTCTTGAAGCATTATTCTTTGGAAGACATGTAGGTCAATCAATCGTTACAGATTTAAAAGCAAATAAAATTGCATTTAAAGAAGCAAGTGCATCTGATGTAGAAGCTGTAATGCAAAGACTTGAAACAATCAAAACTGGAAATGGTGAGGAAAGAGTTCCTACTCTTAGAGATGAACTTCAAGATAGTATGACAAAAAATGCTGGTGTATTTAGAACAGAAAAATCTCTTTTAGTTCAAAAAGAAAAACTTAAAGAATTAAAAGAAAGATTCAAAAATGTAAGAATAGATGATAAATCTAAGATTTACAATACTGACTTACAAGAAGCAGTTGAACTTTCTCATATGATTGACTTCTCAGCATTTATTGTTGAAGGTGCAATTTTAAGAAAAGAAAGTAGAGGTGCTCACTATAGAGAAGAGTTCCAAACTAGAGACGATGAGAACTTCTTAAAACACACTATGACTTATATGGATAAAAATGGTGAATTAAGTACAGAATATATGGATGTAGTTTTAGGTAACCACGAGTTAGCTGAAAGAACCTACTAGGAGATAATGATGAGTAACGAAACAAAAAAATTAACAGTTAAAGCGTTTAGATTCAATAAAGATACAGATTATCTTCCATATTATGATACTTTTGAAATGGAAGTATCTAAAGATGAATTAATCTTAGATGTAATGAACAGAATCAAATGGGAACATGATGGAAGTTTTTCTTATAGAAGATCTTGTAGACATGGAATTTGTGGATCATGTGCTGTAAAAGTAAATGGTAAAGCAACACTTGCGTGTAAAGATAGAGCTTTTGATCTTGTAGATATTTTCGGTGAAGAATTAATCATCGATCCACAAGATAAAAGAAGAGCATATAAAGATATGGTTATTGATAAAGCTGATTTCTGGAATAAGTATGATTCAGTACAGCCTTATTTAGTAGCAGATATCGATGAAAACCCTACAGAAGAAAACTTAGTTTCTATTGAAGAAAATGAAAAGATTGATGAAGCTGATTTATGTATTCAGTGTGGTGCGTGTTACTATTCATGTCCTGCTGTTGAAGTTAACCCTAACTTTGTAGGGCCTGCTGCTTTAGTAAAAACTTGGAGATTTAATGCTGATGTTAGAGATAACGCTCATGAAAGCAGACTTGAAAACTTACAAGATATTGGTTCTGGTATGTGGGATTGTGTTAAGTGTTTTGAATGTGCGGAAGCATGTCCTAAGGAGATTAATCCAATTGATAAGATTACTAAACTTCACCAACAAACATTTGAAAAAGGACTTGCTAGAAATAATGTAGCTGTTCGTCATGCTGTTGGATTTAAATGGTCTATACAAAAGCATGGTATTTTAGATGAAGGTGAATTAGTAAGATATTCTGAAGGAAACATCGGTGTTATGAAACACATTCCTGAAGCAATTGCTATGTTTACCAAAGGTAAGATTGTAATGCCTTGGAATATGCCAAAATCTAAAAACTTAGAAGAAATACAAAAGCTAGTTGAGATAGCATCAACTGCGAAATTTGGGAGAAGATAATGGAAAAATTAAAATACGCTTTATATACAGGTTGTACAGCAAGAGAATCTACACCTGAATTACTAAAATCGACAATGGCTATTGCTGATAAATTAGGTATCGAACTTGTACTATTAGATGAGGCTTCATGTTGTGGGGCTTCTCACTTACAAGATTTTGATGAAAACTTATCTTTATCTTTAAATGCAAGAAATATTTGTTATGCTGAAAAGCTTGGTCTTACTATGGTAACTATTTGTAATACTTGTCAGTTAAATACATCTCTTACTAAAGAAAGATTAGATACAGACCCAGTAATGAAAGCAAAAATCAATGAAGGTCTTAAAGAGATTGGACTAGAATATAAAGGTACTTCTGAAGTTAAGCATTTTTTATATGCACTTCAAGATGACTTTGGATATGACAATATTGCTGCACTTGTAACAAACCCACTAAGTGATATAAATATTGCATCATTTTATGGATGTCACAATATCAGACCATCTCACTTACAAAATAAGTCAAATGGTGGAGAAAATTCATATAGACCAGTATCTTTAGATAACTTAGTTATAGCTCTTGGTGGAAATGCTGTAGATTATGAATCAAAAAATAAGTGTTGTGGTTTCCATGTAGAGTTACAAAATCCTGAAACGGCAAATAAGCTAAGTGCTACAGCTATGACTGATGCTATTGATAACAATGCAGATGTTATAGTTACTCCATGTCCACTTTGTCACTTAAGAATGGATGTACAACAACATGGTATTTCAGCACAAGCTGGAAGAGAAGTAAATATTCCAGTACTTCACTTACCTCAAATGGTAGGGATTGCTCTTGGAATTGATCCTATTGAATTAGGTCTACACCATAATGTTACACAAACAGGACTAGACGCAATCAAAAAATAAGGTTTTACACCTTATTCAAAAGTCAAGCTAAATTAAATAAATTTATCTTGACATGTCTTTATAAATAGACAAATAATACAAAATATATCCAGCATCTTTTGGCATCCAAGAATACTCTTCTCTAGCATTTGCTTCACTTATATCTTTTTTCACACCTTTATCAAATCTTTTAATTATGTCTGACATTTGTTTTTTCATTGTTTCATTTGTAGAGCTATAAATAAATGTAGGTAAATATTTCTTAGGTACCACAATCTTTAAGTCAATATTCTTTTTTAAAGCATTTAGTAATATTCCTATTTGATAAATAGTATATTCTTTTTCTTCTATATTATTATTGCCACTTAGTCTATATCCAACTGAAGTAAAAGTTTTTAATTCAGTTTTAATATCTCTTATAACTCTATCATCATCCATACTATTATATATAATAGGTAATTCTATATCATCTATTGTTACAAGTTCTGGATCATAATCTCTTTTTGTAAGTCTTATACTCTCGTATGCTTTTGCAAATATCCCACCAAATCCCATTTTAAGCCTTTATTCCGATAAACATACCGAAATTTATCCATTTGAATACACAATCAAAATGTTTAAATCCAGCATCTATTATCATCTTTTTATTTTCTTCATAAGTATAAGGTATAAGTATATTTTCTAGTGATTCTCTTTTTTGAGATATTTCAAATTCACTATACCCTTGCTCTTTTTTAAAGTTGTAATACTCATCTATAAATTGTTTATTTAAAGTATTCTCTTCACTTATTACTTTTTCACTAAATATAAATACTCCCCCTACTTCTAAAGAATCATATATCTTTTTGATAAGTTTTTCTCTTTGTAGTGGTCTTATGAACTGTAAGGTATAGTTTGAAATAATAACACTAGAAGATTTAAAATCAACATTAAAAATATCATCATTTATTAGCTCTATATTTATACCAAATGCATGAGCTTTTTGAAACGCTCTTTTAAGCATAGCTTCTGAATCATCTATTCCTATAAGCTCTAAGTTTACATCACTGTTTTTAGAGATATTTATAAGTGTAGATGCAGTTGAACAACCCAAATCATACACCCTACTTTCATCCTTACAGTACTTTAGTGCAAATGATGTAGTAAGTTCTAACATCTCTTTATAGTAAGGTACAGAGCGTCCTAGCATATCATCAAATACACTTGCAACTTCTTCATCAAACTCAAACTGTTTTTTTATTTTATTTTTAAATACTTCGTCTTTCATGGTGGCATTATAGCAAAGGTTAAAACATAAGCACTTTAAACTAAATACTACTATAATACAAAATTAAATTTAAAGACAAAAAAGATAAACAATGATACATGAATTTGCACAATGGATTACAGATATGATTTTTGATATGGGATACTTCGGTATATTTTTACTTATGGCAATTGAAAGTTCTTTTATACCATTTCCTAGTGAAATAGTTCTTATACCAGCAGGGTATTTAGCACAAAAAGGTGA
>DQSS01000256.1 GCA_015663165.1 Arcobacter sp.
TATTTAGAAGTAGTAAGAAATCGAGGATATATTCCTTTTCAAGAGTACTATAATGAAGAACAATTTAAGCATAATAGTTGGCTAGATGTTATTAAAATGTTTACAAGTATCATTCCTCAAAAGAACATAACTCTATGGTGTTATGAAGATATAAAATTACTTATGCCTACTGTAATCAATGCAATGACAGGGTTAAATAATGCTGAGGAATTAATGCAGAATTATCCAATAAAAAGAACCAGAGAATCTTTATCAAAAAAGAGCATTGAAACTTTAGCTTCATTATCTTCTGAACTAAGTCAAAAAGAGTCTAAAAAGACAATTGAGCTACTTTATAACAAATATCCCTTAGGGGATAAATATCCTAAGTTTATTGCTTTTGATACTGAGAAAGAAAAAGAGTTTCAAGAACAATATAAAAAAGAACTAATGGTTATTAAGAAAGAATATCCTAAGATAAAATTTTTAAAGGTTATAAATGAAAAATAGCTTTACATATGAAAAAGATACTTTTATTGCAAAGTACTATCCAAAAAACTCAGATACTATTATTGTTACCTTTTATCCTGCTACCCCAGATGTACATGACTTTAAAAATAAGACTGGTTGGGGAGCTAACTTTATAGTAACTAAAGATGTTTCTTTATTAGCGATTATTCCTAAAAAAAATAATTGGTATAGGGGTGAAGATTTACATGATTTTTTAGAGTCAAAACTTATTTCTGACTTACTGAAACAGTACGATAGACACTTATTTATGGGTGGGAGCATGGGAGGTTATGCTGCCTTAGTTTTTTCTAGCATTGTGAAAAATGCTGAAGTATTAGCTTTTAATCCACAAAGTACTTTACAAGTTCAATTGATTCCATGGGAAGATAGATATGCTAAGCCTATTGGAAAAGAGTGGGAAGGGAGATTTAACGATACACATAGTTTATATTTAAATAAAGTTTTTTTAATGTATGACCATTATTTTGACAAGGATAGGAAACATGCTCAAAGGGTCAATGGAAAATCCATAACTTATTTACATTTTAATAATGTTGGACATAAGATACCTATTCATTTAAAAAATCTTAATCAATTAAAACCTATGATAGATATGTTTATTGAGGGGACATTGTCACAAGAAAATTTTAAACCAATCAAAGAGTCTAGAAAAAACTTACAAGTTTATCAAGAAAACCTTATTAAGTACTATTTACAACAAAATGCCTATGATGAAGCAATAAAAGTAAATCTACAATATAATAACGTCTATGGCCATCTTTTTAAAGATAAGGGAATTGAAAGAAAGAATAAAAAATTTATTTTTATTGCAGGACTACATAGAAGTGGTACATCTTTACTCTATCAAATCATTAGAAATCATCCTAAAGTTAGTGGGTTTCACAACACTGGTGCACCTGAAGATGAAGGACAACATTTACAGTCTGTTTTTCAAGCAGCTAAAGCTTTTGGTGGACCAGGAAAATTTGCTTTTAATTCTGATGCCTATATGGATGAAAACCACCCTTTAGTAAGTGAAAAAAATTCTAAAAAACTTTTTGAAGAATGGAGTGAATATCTTGATGAATCAAAAGAGTACTTCATCGAAAAGTCTCCTCCTAATTTAATTAGAACTAGATTTCTACAAGCAATATTTCCAAAAAGTAAATTTATTGTTATTTTAAGACACCCATTAGCAGTTTCCTATGCAACAAAAAGATGGAGTAATGGTTCAATTTTTGAGCTTATTGAACACTATTTAGTAGCATATGAGCTTTTTTTTAAAGAAATAAAAAAACTTAATTTTGTTTACATTGTCCAATATGAAGAGTTTATTTTATCACCTCAAAAAATTATTGATAAAATTTTTAATTATTTAAAACTTAAACCTATATCTATTGAGCAAGAGGTAAAAAGAAATATAAATGAAAAATATTTTTTACAATGGAAAGAAGAAAAGGAAGTTCTTTCAGAAGTAGAAGTAGAAAATATTTTTCAAAACTTTGAACAAAGAGTAAACAGATTTGGATACAGTTTAAAAGACCCTAATTATTTGGAGTCCATAAATTTTTGACACAACTTTACAAATGCTATATCTTCTTTATACCAATCTGTAAGTGTTAACATCGCATTTTTATCAATATTTTTATCTAAGCCTTTGATATTACGATGTGCACCTATATCATCTACAGGAAGCTTCTCTTCTAGGGGAATTTTTAATATTTTTTTTAAATCTAAAAAATCAGACTCTAATGACTCTTGAAACCCTATAAAAAGAATGTCATTTTCACGTGATTTAAAGTATGGAAAATCAATATACCAATAATTATAATGACTTAAATGTCCAATACTATCTATAGCTTTTTTAGCTAATAGATATTTTTCTATGTCCGTAGTATTAGAAAAAGCTAATGCTAATGCATTAGGAGTAGGAAAATATTTAAACACTTCTTTTTCTAAAACAGTCCACTCAGCATTATGACGAGGTCTTCCTTTTCTCTGACGACTATAAAAACCACTCACAAAACGACTTATTGGATTTCTAAGAAAAAAAACTATTTTTTCTCCCACTGGAATATCCTCTATACTAACATTATGTTTATGAACCTTTATTGTATACTTTAATGTTTCTAAGTTATTGTTCAATACAGATTTTATGGCAGAACCACCTGTTTTACCAATGTGTAAAAAATGTACTATTTCTTTAGTTGATTGATTTGACATTTAAATAATCTTTATGAGGAAGTTTAAAATAGAAGAGAAAGAACATCTCTCAAAAGAGAGATGTTCAAATTAAGCGTTGAGAGAAAATTTAGAATTAGTCTCTACTACTTGTATTGTATACAGGTAAATCTTTAAATTGTTTTGTATCCATACGTAATGCTTGAGCATAAACATAGAAGTCTTCTGCTACACCAGGAAGAATTACTTCTACAGCATATAATCCCTCGTCAGCTGAACGGTCTGGTCCATCTACTAAAGTAAAGCCATTTAAGTTTCTTATGTTTGTAAGCGTATAAACTTCTTGCTTGTCAACAGCTAAAGTAGCATTTGCTTTATATACAGAAACTTGACCATCTTTAATTAATTTAATTGTAGGTGTTGCTGCAAGACAAGATCTATTTACAATAAACACTTTACTTGTAACAAGCGATCCATCTGTCGCACCAGCAATCTGAGCGATATACGAATGATTCATCCATTCACCAATATTTGCACTTATCTCAGTTAAATCTGTATTTCTAGCTGGATTAACTTGATCAGCAGGAACAGCTTTAGCACCTTCTAAGTCCATATTTCCAACAAAATGATTAGCTCCAATTTGAGAGTTAGGAGTAACATATCCAACAGAAAAATCAAACTCTGCTGTAAAAGTTGTTAAGCCTTTCAACATATCTACATCATCAGTTGTAAAGGTAGCAATACGATAAGTAGGATCAAAAGCTACTGGAATTGCAGCACCTAAAGTATCTCCTGATGTATGTAACGCTTCTAAAGTTGAGCTAACAAGAAAGTCAGCAGGAAGTGTTGAAAAGTTATTGTCTTGTGCAGTCACAGTAATTTCTGTTTCATTTCCTTCTAACCATCTGTCAAATGTTGTTGTACATACAGTATGCCCACGATCATCCCATCCACCTAAGTTATCAAGTGTATATGTTAATCTATCTAATACTGTACTATATACATCAAGACCATTCGCACTTGTTCCAGCAATAACAGTTGCTGCTTCTGTAGTATCTGGACCATGCTTAGTAACTACAAATGACTTAGCATCATTTTCCCAATTAATAAGTGCGTCAAGTTTACCTTTACAAGCAACTAAAAACTGTGGATGTACTTCATAATCAAAATTCCATGCTGAATGATCTCTTAACACTGGTGTACCGTTATTTGTATAAATATCCCATTCGATACTTCTGTCTTCAATACTACTTCCACTTAGTCCATCAGCATACGAACCACCCTTTGGAAGAGTTACAGCTAATTGTGTTGCAGCACCATTATCAAGATGTAGCACATCATTTGTATTAATTGCAGGAAGACCTCCTGTATTTATGTAAACATATTTACCGCTCGAAAAGTTACTGAATAATGCAACAGTAACACCTGCTGCATTTTTAATAGTTGAAGCTTGCATTAATGTATCATTTCCAGCACCATTAAGACCCATAAAAGCTGGAAGTTTAATTTGAATTGTAAATTGACTCATTGTATTTGGATTTCCAATACCAACTGTATGAGTTACATTAATTTCATCATTAAAAGTATATTTTTCTAAATACTCTTTAGAAATATTAAAAGTACCTGTGTTAGTACGGTTACATTGATCCTTATTTGATGCTGTAATTGTCTGAACACCTGTTAAGTCTCCAACTGTCGCTGCATGAGCTGCAGCTTGTGCTGGTGTTAATGTAGTACCACTTGTACCTAAAGCCGCCGATGCGGCAATTGTAGAAAGTGCTAATCCTGCGATAATCGAAATGGCTGTTGTTTTTATGTTCATAATATGAACTCCTTTTAGTATATTTTTTAAGTTAGCATTAGTTTTAAAAATCTAAATAAGTATAGATACTTTAATTCTATAACCTATGAAGAGTATAAGCTAAATAAGCTTAAATAAGACTTTTTAATTAGATTTTTATACCCATCATAAAGCAAAAAGAAACATATAGTATAATAAGAGTATGAGAATCAGATATAAAATAACCGAAGAAATAAAGAACGAGATAA
>DQSS01000154.1 GCA_015663165.1 Arcobacter sp.
ATAAATGAAGAGACAATAGAAGCAGCTTTTGGATTTTTTGATAAAAAAAGTATAGTAATTGAAACACGGCGAGCTTTTGATGGAAAGAAGAAAGAACATGAGCTAAAAGAGTGGTATGAAGAGATTTTACAAACTTATCCTAAAACGTATGTTGGTACAATGTTAGATAGTATCAATCAGGGTGCAATTTCAGGGTGTTCAAAACAGGACCTTGAAAAGTTTGATATAAAAAGTTCTCTTGTGCATACAATTTGTGTTGAAGAAAAATGGCTGGCTTATGCCTCTTTAGTTGAAATGAAATGGTTTGAAAAGAGGTATATGTCACTTCCTTTAGATTTTATTTTTTCTCCTTTTATAATGTTATATGAAAAAGTAAAATCAGATTTGACTAATACTCCAATACTTGCTGTTTTACATCAAAAAGGAGTTTTATATATAGCTGTATTTTCAAATGAAGGTTTATGGTTTTCCCAAATATTAGCTATTGCAGAGGATTCATTAGATGATGATGTTTTGGAAGATGATGAAGATGATGATATTGGTTTAGCTTTTGATTTGGAAAATTTGGATACAGATATAGAACCTATTAGTGAAGTTGATACATTAGATGATTTTAAGCAAGATATAGAGTCAGAAAAGTTTGATACAGGTGGAGAGGCTGAATTGGATCTTTTAGATTATGATTTGAATTTTTTTGATAAATTAAAGATTTCGATTGAGAATTTTTATCATAGTGATTTATATAAACATGAGTTTTTAGAATCGATTTTAATATATGATGCTGACTCACAAATAGGAAGAGATATTGTGCAATATATTCAAGATGAACTTTTTATGAACTGTTCTTTACACGATTTTGATCCTATAGAATTGATGAGCAAACTAGCATTTCTTGATCTAAAAGAGAATAAAAAGAGGGATTAAATGAGATATAGCTTTACTCGTCCAAAACCAAAACAGTTTATGGATTCCGATACTAAAATAATATTAGTTTTCTTGACAGTAACAATTCTTTTAACAGTAGGTTTTGTAATATTTATTATGCTAAAAAAAGGTAATTTTGAGAGTGATACATTAGCTATGCAGAAAAATATTGCAAAATACAGAAAAGAAAATCGTATTTATAAAAAAGAGATAAAGCGAATTGAACGTTTAGCACAAAAATTTGAAGCAATACAAACTAAAAATACACTTTTAAAAGAGAGTATTCAAAATCTATTTGATCTAGTGCCTGATCAGATAACTTTGACAAAAGCAATCTTAAATAAAAATGGGTTAGTTTTATATGGTGTAACCCCTTCTAAGGATGTTTACAACTATCTTCTTCAAGCTCCTCTTAGGTCAGTTTTCCATAGAAATGATACAACATTTTATCCTCTTAAAAATGGCTGGTATCGTTTTGTTTCAATAAATGAAGGTGGTATAGAGACCGGAAATGGAGTAGATGAGTGAGTTTTAAAGAGATTAGATTAATACGTTTACTTGTTCTAATATTAATGTACATAATCATACTTTTTATACTAATTTTTGGTATAGTTATTCCTATTATTAAACAGTATAAATTAAACAGTAAAACCTATCATACAGTTCAAAATGAGTATGAAATGATTAAAAGTGAACATGAAGCTATTTATGACAAGCTTAAATTTTTACAACATAAAAATAGAAAGATTGTAGAAGTATTTGAAAAAGATTGGGATGAGAAACTTTTTCTTGGAAAGGCAAAACTATTTTTTGTTAAGTCAAAACTTAAACTCGTAGAAAGTAATATAAGTGATTCTTATTATACAATATATGAGTTTGATGCTACTACACAAATGGCATCTCCTGAAAATTTTTACCGATTTATGGAAGCATTGCCTTCTATGCCATTTGTAATTCAGACAGATTTCCCTTTATCATTTTATTCAAAAGGTGATTTAATAAGCGGAGTTTTTCAAATTAAAGTTTATCACGAAAAAGAAGTTGATGAGAATATTTCAAAAGAGAAGACAGAGTTAAAAAATGAAAATACTACTACTAGAAGATGATAAGCCTTTATCTCAAATATTAAAAGAGATTTTAGAAGATAATGGTTATTTAGTAGATGTGGCTTTTAGTTATGATAAAGCAGTTGATTTAAGTTATGAAAATTCTTATGATCTATATGTTTTCGATATAAATTTACCACAAGATGATGGAATTTCTCTTGCTAAAAGCTTAAAGAAAGCAGGCGATAATACTCCTGTAATTTTTATTACTGCTTTAGTTGATGTAGATACTATGGCAAGTGCTTTTAATGCCGGTGCTGAAGATTTTATAAAAAAACCTTTTTATCCACAAGAGCTTTTGATTAGAATAGAGCATAAATTAAAAAAAGATGATGAAAAGCTATTTTTTAAAGATTTAGAGTTAGATACAAAAGATGAGATACTGAAAAAAGATGGCAAAATAGTGGATATTAGTCATAGTCAATTTAATATTTTAAAAATTTTAATGCAAAACATTTCAAAGCCTGTTAGTAAAGATAGCTTGATTGAACTATTAGATACTCCATCAGATGTAGGGCTTAGAGTAATGCTAAACAAGATTAAAAAGAGATTTGGTTTGGATATAAAAAATATTAGGGGCAGAGGCTATTTGATAGAGGATGATTGATTGAAGAGTTATGAAAAATCCTTTTTAATTAGAAACTTTTTAATCTTCTTTTTTCTTTTAGAGTTACTTTTGGCAGTGATCTTCTATTTTATCTATCTTGGAAATGAAAACTCTTTAAAAAAGAGACTCTTTTTTAAGATGTATAATTGTAGCTGGACACTAAAGTGTGAAGAGTTCGAGTATGAGATAGTTTCTAAAAAAAAGTATAAGTTTGGTTTAGAAGAGGACAGAGACTACTTTTATGCATATTTCAATATTCCAAATTCAGAAAAATATAGTTTAAAAGTGATCTATTCGTATGAAAAATATAAAAAAGATCATAAAGAGTTTTTTAGTAAAATTTTGATCTATTTTTTGCTATCTACTACAACCTTAGCTCTCATAACATTTTTCATAAGTTACTATGCGTTAAAGCCTATGCGAAGAGCCTTTAAAATCAATGAAGAGTTTATAAAAGATATTTTACACGATATCAACACTCCATTGGCCACAATAGTTTTAAATCTATCTATGATAAATGATAAAAAATATGAAAAATATATAAAAAGATTACATAATTCAGTAGAGTTGATTTTATCATTACAGAAAAATTTAAAAACTTTTTTAAAAGAGATACACAAAATTAATTGGACTACAGTAGATATTTATGAGTTATTAAAATCTAAGGTAGATACATTTAAAGAGCTTTATCCCGAGATAGATCTGATTTTAATCAAACAAGATAGTTTAATTATTCGCAGTGACAAAGAGCTATTGGAAAGAATTATTGATAATTTAATCTCTAATGCTTGTAAATATAATTCTCATAAAACTCCTTTTGTAAAAATAGAGCTTACGAAAAGTGGTATTGTTATTGAAGATAATGGTAGGGGTATAAAAGATGTCGATAAAATTTTTAACAGATACTACAAAGAGACGCAAAGAGGAGTGGGATTGGGGCTAAATATAGTAAAAAAACTTTGCAAAGAGTTAAATATTGAGATCAGCATAGAGTCAGCAGTTGGAGTAGGAACAAAGGTGGAATTAAAGATGTAGAAACAGAGTGCTAACACAAAATGTTTTATAATTGCTCACAAAGGAGATAATATGAAAGCAGAAGTTATTTTTTTAAGTTTGGTTTTTGGTGTTTCATTAGTAATTGCTGGTAAATTAAC
>DQSS01000069.1 GCA_015663165.1 Arcobacter sp.
GTAGGCTTTAACAGACGCTTTTCTCCTCATGCAAAATATATGTATAAAACAATAGCGGGAAGAAGTTCTTCACTTGCTATGAGTATGGCTGTTAATGCTGGTGCATTACCTAAAGACTTATGGGTACACGAACCTTCACAAGGTGGACGCATTATCGGTGAGGGGTGTCACTGGATAGACTTGATGAGTTTTATGGCAAATGCTAAAGTGAAAAGTGTTCACTCTATAGCCATAAACCAAGAAAGTATACAGGCTATTCAAAATGATAATGTCATTATAAACTTAAAGTTTGAAGATGGTTCCATAGGAAGCCTACAATACATCTCTACGGGTAATAAATCTTTTGCTAAAGAAAGAATGACACTCTTTTGTGAAGGAAAAGTTTTAGAACTTGACAACTTTAAAAAAGTAAATGGCTATGGTAGCTCTAAATTTAAAAGTAGAGGACAAGATAAAGGACATAAAGCTGAGATGCTAGGTTTTGTAGAAAATATTAAAAATGCAAATGCTCCGATGATATCTTTTGAGTCTTTGGTCAATACTACTTTAGCTACATTTGCTCATGTAAAGTCACTTGAGGAAAATAGAGAAGTTCTCATAAGTGAACTTGATAGTGAGTTGCATGAGCTTATTTCAAAAATATAGCTCTATAGCCCAATATATAAAGCTTATGGGCTTAGATTGGGTTACTTTTAGAATCAAGTATCTTTATAGACAGAAAAGTAAGTATTTTTATAAAGTCAATGAAAAAATAATCCAAAAAAGTGAAATAATTAATACTTCAAAACTTTTTTTACCTACTATTGGCTGGACAAATCAATATTTCATGGGAAATAATGACTTACTTAATAGAGCAGATAATGCTTTAAACGGTAAGATTTATGCTTTTTCACATGAATATTTGGACTATCTGGATAAGGGGCAAATTGCTTGGAATATGAACCCTGTTAGTAAGGTTAAGTCCAATAATTTATTAACCTGGAATGAACTTCCAGACTTTGGAGAATACGGAGATATCAAACTTATCTGGGAAGCTTCCAGGTTTCCTCAAGTGTATACTTTTATCAATGCCTATTCAATTACTCAAGATGAAAAATATGCCCATGCCTGCTTATCTCAAATTATGCAATGGCTAGATGCCAATCCTTTCCCTAAAGGTGTCAATTATAAATGTGGTCAAGAAATCACTTTTAGAGTAATTTCTTGGATGGTGGCAGTTGACTATTTTAAAAAGTATTTATCCAAAGAAGATGAAGTAAAGATTGTTAAAAATATCTATATTTCTCTACTTAGAGTAGATGCAAACATAGATTATGCTGCTAAAGCAGTCAAAAATAATCACTCTTTAAGTGAAGCTGTCGGCTTAATTCTTTTTGGACTCTATTTTAAGCAATTTGATGAGTCAGATAAACTCTTGAAAAAAGGGATTTTATATTTACAAAAAGAAAGTAACTACCAAATATATCAAGATGGTTCATACATACAACATTCTTTTACCTATCAAAGATTAGCACTTGATATTTTATCATTTGTACTCATGACAAGTAAGAAAGTAGGATTTAACTTACCCATTGAGATAAAACAACGTCATCAAAAAATGATATCTTTTTTAAATACATTTGTCCAAGAGAATGGGTGGTTACCAAATTATGGTACAAATGATGGAGCAAACCTATTTCCTATTGCAAACAGTGATTATCGTGATTTTAGAGAGAGTTTAAATTTTGCTTCAGCGATATCATCTCAAAATATACTTTATCCTCATAGTGATACACTTATTCAATTCTTTGGAATTATCACAAATAAACAGCAAGATTTAGAAAAGTTGAAGGAATTTAACTTTGGAGGATACTATATACTAAGAAATAAAAACTTATTTATATTTTCAAGATGCCATAGCTATAAAGACAGGCCAGCACAAAATGATATGTTACATGTAGATATTTGGTATAAAGGTAAAAATATATTTTGTGATGCAGGTTCTTTCTCCTATAATACAGATAAAAAGTTTAAAAATAATTTCAATGGAACTATTGGTCATAATACTATTATGATAAATAATGATAATCAGATGGAACAGGTATTGAATTTTGGATGGTCTAATTGGACCAAATCAAAATTAATAAATATTAGTGATGACCAATTTGAAGGTACACATTATGGGTATAAAAAAAAGTATGGAGTAACTTGTAATCGTTCAATATCAATAAATAACAATAAAATTGCTATAATTGATAATATATCAACAGATAATAGTACCAATATAAAACAAATATGGAATACAAAAGAACAAGTAAAAAGAATAACTGAATTTTCAGTACAGATACAAAATTGTTTACTTACTTCAAACTTCCCAATACAATTAGATAAAGCATTTATCTCCGATTATTATAATAGCTTCAATGAAGGCACAAAAGTTATTATAGAAGTAGACAGTAAAAATGATGTAAACATAGAAACAAGAATGGAGTTTTTATCATGAAAATAATGCTTTTTCACCAATACTTTTTAGGTAAAAATGACCCTGGTGGTTCACGATGGAATGAGTTTACAAGCTTTTTTTCAAAGAAAGAGAACTTTACTATTAATGTTATCGCAGGTAATATACACTATGCTACAGGAAAGCAAATATCTCCAAGATTATGGTCTAACAAAGAAACTGTAGATGACAATATAACCCTATATAGGACTTGGACCTATGCTGGATATAACAGCAATTTTATAGGCAGAGTCATCGGCTATCTTTCCTATACCTTTTCATCGTTAATAAAATCTATAATTCTCAAAAAGCCCAATATAATCATTATTACTTCCCCATCCATTTTTGTCGGAATTTCTGCTATCATCCTTTCTAAAATAAAAGGAGTTCCTTTTATTTTAGAAGTTCGGGATCTCTGGCCAAAGTCTGCTGTTGCTACAGGTGTACTTAATAACAAAGTTCTATTAAATATTTTATATTGGCTTGAATACAAACTATATAAACTTAGCAA
>DQSS01000199.1 GCA_015663165.1 Arcobacter sp.
AATAGATATCATATATCCCATCTTAAATGCTTTTTTATAGTCACTTTTATTTGAAGTAAAATAAAATGCCACAAGAGCTTTTCCATGCCCAGGACAGCTGCATGAATAAGTCCATATAAAAATGATATAGCTAGTATAGTAAGAGATACAGAGATATTATTTTCATCATTTAAACTTCTAATAGTTGAAGATATATCTATTTAGTTCATATTGCCACATTACAAGTTGTTTTAAAAACTGACTATATAATTCCATTAGTTTATTTCCAATCTATATCCAAAATAAAAATCATTGTCCAAGTCGCTTACTTTTGCTTTTGCACCTTTTATTTTTATAAATTCTTTCTTGAGTACCATTGCTACAAAAAAATCTTCATCTCCAAAATCAAATTTTAAATCTTTTATATTATGATTTATCTTCATAGTAAAAGAATATGTTACTTTGTTGTTTAATATACCAGCTTCAAAATTTGTTGGCTTTACTAAAGTTTGTATTTTATTTTTTATTTTTACATCTGTATAAAAATTGTACTCCATAAGTGGTTCAAAATAATTCTTTTGTATAAAAGTGTTTTCTTTTTTATCTATTTTACCATCACCATGCTGATGACATATCATCTAATTCCCATCTAAAATCTAAGCTTACAATTTTATTGTTTTTTACTTCAATTGTAGGAAATATTTCTATAAAAGTATGTGGGTGTGCAAATAATATATTTAAACTAAAAGTTAAAAGTATTAATTTTTTTATCATATCACATCCTAGTTATTTTATAAAATGGATTCTATCATAATAAATGTGTGTATTATGTTAAGGGTAAAAATGGTAAAATGCGCATTATAAACGATTAAGGAAGAAGAAATGACTATAGTTACAGGATCAACAACAGCTATAATTACGCCATTTAAAAATGGTAAATTAGATGAGCAAACATATGCTAAACTTATTCAAAGACAAATTGATAATGATATAAACGCGATATGTCCAGTTGGAACAACTGGTGAAAGCTGTACACTTAGGTTTGATGAAGATATTAGATGTATAGAAATCGCTGTAGAAGTTTGTAAAGGTACAAATACTAAAGTACTTGCAGGTGCAGGATCAAATGCAACTCATGAAGCTATGAGAATAGCTCAACAAGCACAAAAACTAGGTGTAGATGCAATATTTTCCGTATCGCCATACTATAATAAACCATCACAAGAAGGTTTATACCAACACTATAAAGCAATTGCTGATTGTGTACCTGATTTGGGTGTTATGCTTTACAATGTACCAGGAAGAACTGGCATAGAGATAGAAACTTCAACTGTACAAAGAATTTATGATAACTGTAAAAATATGTATGGTATAAAAGAAGCATCAGGAAGTATGGATAAAATAGTAGCACTACATAAAGCAATGCCTGAGCTTACAATACTAAGTGGTGATGATGCTACTGATTATCCTTCACTTTTATGTGGTGGTTCTGGTATCACATCTGTTACATCAAACTTATTACCTGATATGAAAAGTAAGCTTACATCTCTTGCTCTTGAAGGTAACTTTGAAGAAGCTAGAAAAATACATGAAGAACTACTTGAAATAAACCAAGTATTATTCTGTGAAGCAAACCCTATACCAATCAAAGCTGCTATGTATATTGCAGGATTAACAGAAACTTTAGAATATAGACTTCCATTAACTGCACCAAGCGTAGAAAATATGAAGAGAATAGAAAAAGTTATGGAAAAATATACAATCGTTAAATAAGCTTTAAAAGCTTATTTTAACCTCTTAACCTCTCTTTTAAATAATCTATCCACTTTTAGACTTTCATCAACAACAGTACCATTTACAATATGATCTACTAACATCTTAGATAAGTAAGGTGCAAGTACAAATCCTCTACCACCAACACCATTTAATATAAACATATTTTTATATCTAGAAAATCTAGAAGCTAATACATTTGTTCCATTTTTCATATAAGGAAATTCATCTAGTGTTTTTTTAGAATTTATAATAGACCCAAGTAAAGGAAAATAATCTACACTAGAAGCTCTAGCACCTCCTATTTCTTGTATAACATTTACATCTTTAAGTTCTAAAATATCATTTGCTTTTTTTAGTAAGGTTTCTGTATCCGTCTTATTGGTTTCTTTTTCTTCTACAAATCTATGATGTGTTGCACCAATTGATGCTATATAAGTATTTTCATCTTTTTTTATAGTTCTCGAAACTGAACATTCTTTATGGTAGTTATATGGTATACACGTTGAAGTTTGTATAACTATTCTTTGTCCCCATACTGGTCTGATATTTAAATAGAACTCATCTATTAAGTCTAAGCTATAGCCTGTAGTAAGTATAATGTTTTTTGCTTTATATTGTGAGTTTATTATCCAAATATCATCTTCATACTCTAATGTTTTTACTTCATAGTTAAAAAGTTTATCAATATCATTTGTAAGATGTTTACATATATCATAACTACTTACAACGCTTGCATCTTTAAAATGATAGCCATCTTTATCTAAAGTATAATCAAAGTCATTAAAAGGAATATAACTTTTAAATTTATTATCATCTTCACTATCTTTTGGAATTCTTGTAGTTCCACAAGTATCTATAAAATCTTTTGTATGTTTAGTATAGAAATTATTTGAGTATCTAAGAGATGTAGTGACTAAATCTTTAAAAGCATTAGGTTTTCCAAGCAAAGGAGATAAAAATGCTCCTGCAGCTCCACTAGCACCCATAGCAACATCTTCTAATTTATCAATAAGTAGTATTGAATCACTATATGTTTTTAAATGCTTAGCAGTAGTGCATCCACTAACACCAGCTCCTATTATTACATAATCATAGCTAGTGTTCATATTTACCAAAGAGATTGTGTTTCGTAGTCATCTTCACTTTTTAATGATTCTATATAAGTATTTGAATCATAATCTATATGAAGTATAAAGTTATCTATGCTGATTGATTGTTCTATATTGTGTCTATTAAGGCCAATAGACTCACTATAAGCAATAAGATCGTTTAGATAGTATTCGCTCATAGAAGGTGCAATATTAAATATTGCGTTGTGTAGTTCTTCAAACTTACTAATTGTAAATATTGAAAATAATTTATTTTGCTCTACTAAGTAAGTCAAGCTATTATCTGTTATTTAGTCCATTTAGAAGAGATTCCATTCTTCCTAAGTCTATTTTATTTGTTGATTCTGCATTGTCATTATTATTTAGTTTTATGTCAAGAATACTATCTGATGATTCTTCTGTATCTTCTTGAAATTCTTTATCTATTGTTTCAGTTTGTTCAGATACTTCTTCTTCAACTTCAAAACTCGGTGTAGAAGCCACTGATGATGCAGAAGGTGTTGATAGTAGTGATTTAATCTTATTTAACATTCCATCCATTTTACTATCTTGCTGATCATTACTATCACTAAAATCAGATAATTTATACTCTAAATCAGAATTTTTAGCTTCTAATTCTTTGATATTGTCTTCTAACTTTTCGTTTTTATTTTGTAGTTTTTCATAAGCATCTATTAGTTGGGTAAGTCCATCATTTAATTTTTCAATTGTTTGATTATTTGTCATTTAAAATTCCTTAGTATAATATCTTGTGATTCTATCTAATTCTAACTGATAATTCCATCAATTTTTAATAAAGAATCAACACTTGCATCTCTTTGGGCAAAATCAAAAAACAATTGATTCATATCCATACTACCACCTTTTCCAAGGATTATATCTCTATACTTAAAAGCTAGTTCTTCGTTAAAAATACCATTTTCTTTAAATAAATAAAATGCATCAGCACTTAATACTTCTGCCCATTTATAAGAATAGTATCCAGCACTATATCCACCTGAGAAAATATGTGCAAATCCATTTTGAAATTTATTATATGAAGGTGGTACAATAACTGATACATCTTTTCTAATATTATCCAATAAATCTTGAACACCTTTTTCATCTACAAGTGTTTGATATAGTCTAAAATCAAACAATGCAAACTCTATTTGCCTTATCGTTGTAAGTGCAGATTGGAAGTTTCTTGATTTTATTAACTTATCAATAGCTTCACTTGGTAATACTTCTTTTGTTTTATAATGTTTAGCAAATATTTCTAAAACTTTTTTTTCATATGAAAAGTATTCTAAGAATTGAGAAGGAAACTCTACAGTATCCCAAGCTACTCCATTTATTCCACTTACCAATGGTTCTTTTACATTTGTAAATAAGTGATGTATAGCATGTCCCATCTCATGAAACAATGTAACTACATCACTATGTCTTAGTAAAGATTCTTGAGTTTTACTTGATGCAGGAAAATTACATACAACATAAGCACTAGGAAGCTGTACATTTCCACATACATCATAGTTGTTATGCCAATTGTGCATCCAAGCACCTCCCCTTTTCTCTTCTCTTGCTTCTAAATCTAAATATATCTTCCCTACAATATCATCTTCTTTTAGTAAATTATAAACTTTTACTTTTTCATTCCAAGTTTTTTCTACAATTTGCTCAAACTTTATTCCAAATATTTTATAAAGGAAATCAAATAGTCCATCTACTGTTGAATTTTGCTCAAAGTATGGTTTGTAGTACTCTTCATCTATACTATATTTTTCATTTTTTAGTTTCTCACTATAATAAGCTAAGTCAAAACTATTCACATCTTTAACTCCATCAAGTTTAAATGCTAGCTCTTTTACTTCATTCAGTTCCACTATTGCTCCATCTTTAGATGCATTGGCTATTTTTTCTAAAAAACTTATAACTTCATCTTCACTTTTTGCCATTTTAGTTGAAATAGAATATGCACTATAGTTATCAAATCCTAAAATATTTGCTTTTTCATTTTTTAGTTTTAATATTTGTTCGATTAATTTTCCATTTTGTGGAGCTCGTGTACAGTATGCTTTATATATCTCTTCTCTTCTAGCTGAACTATTTCCATAAGTTATATATGAAATATATGAGGGCATTTGAAGAGTGAATTTATATTTTACTTCATTTGTTTTCTCATCTGTAAACTTTGAAGATTCTAAATCAGAACTTGGAAGTTCTTTTACTTCATCTTCTGTACATATCATTTCCCAAGCATTTGTAGCATCCAATAAATTTTGAGAAAACTCTTTACTTAACTCTCCTAGTTCTAAATTTATTTTTTCTAATCTTTCTTTTTTAGAAACATTAAGTTGACAACCACTTAGTTCAAAATCTCTTATTTCATTTTCTAATACTTTTAGTTGTTCAACATTTAAAGTACTTTTATACTTAGACTGTATATCTTTTAAACATCTATAAATATTATCATTTTGAGACAACTGCGTACCATAAATAGATATTAAAGGTAAACATTCACTATATACTTTTTGTGTTTCTTCACTATTACATACACTATCAAGATGAAAAATAGGGGTTAAAAATACTTCTAATTTTTCTCCCATAATCTGAAATGGAACTACAAAGTTCTCATATGTTTTATCTTCTAAACTTAGTAATTCTTCTAATTCTTTTTTATTTATTTGTATTATTTTTTCTAATTCTTTAGCACTATTCGCAAAATCTTTTATTTCAAACTTATCTATCATCTTTTTCCTTATTTGTTCTATCGTCTTTTACCTAAGGAAAAGTCTGTAATATATGATGCAATTTCATTTAAAGAACATATATCTTTAACTCCACCTTTTTGTATTGCTTGTTTTGGCATACCAAATACTACGCATGACTTTTCATCTTGAGCTAGAGTATACGCTTTATTATCATATAATTCTTTCATACATAATGCACCATCATCACCCATACCTGTCATAATAACAGCCATAGCTCCTCCACCTACTACATTGTTAAGGCTTCTAAACATTAAATCTACACTTGGTTTATGTCTTGATACTTTTAATTCATCTAAAAGTTTTGTATAGTATCCAGAACCTTTTTTTACAATAGTTAGATGCATATTTCCAGGAGCTAGGTATGCATGACCTTTTTCTAATAACATTCCATCTTTTGCTTCACATACATTAACTAAAGAGTTATCATTTAATCGCATTGCAAATGAGTTAGAGAAACCATAAGGAATATGTTGGGTTATGATAATAGGAGATAAGTTTGATGCCAATGATTTAAATACAGTTAATAGTGACTCAACACCGCCTGTAGATGATCCTATAGCTATTACTTTTGATCCTGGTAACATTGCAGGAGTTGAAGCTAGTACTTCATCTGGGTGAACTTTTCTTTCAATACCATTTTGAATTAGAGAATTCTTTTTTGTAAGTTGTTTTTCTATTGGTTTGATTGGTTTTGGCTTTTTTAAAGTATATTTTTTCAACAGAAAAGTTAAACTTAATAAGTTGTCCTTAATTCTATCTCCAAAAGAAGCAATAGATTCTCCAAGTGCAGGTTTCTCAACAAATCCTACAGCTCCATCGTCAAAAATACTATTTCCTCTTGCACCTTCACTTGATATAACAATAGCAGGCATAGGATGTAGTTTCATAAGATTTCTTAAAAATACTGCTCCATCCATCTTTGGCATGTTAAGGTCTATTGTGACTAAATCTGGTTCTAGTTCTTTGATTTTTCCTCTAGCTTCATATGCATCATTTGCAGTGCCTACTACTTCAAATTCATCGATTTTGTTAATCATATCTGAAATAACTCTTCTCATAGAAACAGAATCATCTATTACGAGTACTGTGTACATATATTTCCTTCTATTATCTTAGTCTTAAAAAAGAGTTATTTCCATCTCTTCTTCTGCTTTTTCATCTAGTTCAAAAATACCTGTACTAGATACATATTCTGAAATAGCAGGTTTTCTTACAGAAATCTCTCTTTGTAATTTTTTCTCTTCTGCTATAACATTTGATGTTGTATTAGAGTTGTTTACTGATTTTATAAATGTTTCAAAAGTATTTGCAAGAAGTATTACTCTTCCTTCAGTACCTCTTGTATGGTTAGATATTATTCTAAATCCTTCAGAAGAACAAAAATCCATAGCAAACTCAACATTTCTTTGTCCTATACTCTTTCCTGATAGATTCACATTTACTATATCTCCACCACCAGAAATTTTTACAGCCATATTTTCTTTTCTACATCCCATTTTATACATCTCATTTAGCATGGCTTCAACGGAATATAATCCATATTTCATATCTTCATTTGAATTTGATGTTGCAGGCAATAAAAAGTGATTCATACCTTTTATATTGGCACTTTTATCGTAAAACATAATTGCTACACAAGAACCTAGAAGCGTTTTAAAAGCTATGTTTTCATCATCTTTTACAACAGCAAACTCTCCACCAATAATAGTGTGAGTTTTATATCCTTTTACTACTTGTGTAATCCGCGCTAAAGATACTTTTTCAATACTTCCATCTTTATGCCCTAAAGTTACCATTTATATCTCTTTTTGCTTTATAAATATATTTTGTCCTACTCTTTTAGAATAGTTTATTAAATCTTGAGGAGATTCAGAATGCCCTATATAAAGAGTACCACCTATTTTAAGATGTCTAAATAGTCTTTTCAATATCATATTTTGATCTTCAGTTGCAAAATAAATTAATACATTTCTACAAAATATTACATCAAATTGATTGTCTTCAAAAGGATAATTTGCATCATTTAGATTCATTTGTGCAAATGTAATCATATTTTTTAGATCATCATTTACTTTTATAAGAATTTCATCTCCAATAATATTTTTTTGAACTCTTCTTCTAAAATATTTTTGAGGTTTTAACCACTCTGGAAATTCTTTTGAACTTTTTTGAAATCTATAAACTCCATTTGCAGCAGTTTGTAATACTTCTGTATCAATATCTGTTGCCACTATTGAAGCTTTTATTCCAACACCAGCTTCTTTTACAGTCATTGCCATAGAATATGGCTCTTCTCCTGTTGAAGCAGCTGAACAGAACATTTTAATCTCATTTGAAGAGGAAAAATTTGGAAGAACTCTATCTCTTAAATCTACAAAATGAAAATCTTCTCTAAAAAAATGAGTTTTATTTGTTGTAAATGTATTTATAAACTCTGTTACAAATTTATCTTCTTTTTCAATTTGATTAAGAAGATTATCTATATTTCCTGAAAAATTAGCATTTCTTTTTAACTTATCAAGACGATTAGTTATCATGATATCTTTGTTTTCAGCAAGTGTTATACCTGTCAGAGAGTAAAGAATCTTCTTTACTCTCTCATGTATCTTTTTTTGGTCATCCATATTATGAAACTTTTTTATTTAAAGATTTTAGTCTAGCTCCATCATGATCAAAGCTTTTTTGAACTGCAATTAGACCAATAATATCTAAAATAAGACCGATACTACCATCACCTCTTACAGTTGCAGCACCTATTCCTTCAACAGATCTGAAGTTTTTATCTAATGGTTTTACAACTACTTGATGCTGATGTAAAAATTCATCTATAAACATAGCAATTTTAGTAGCTCCTGATTTTACTACTATTAACATACCTTCTTCAAGCACTTTATGTTTAGGTTCAACATCAAATAACTGATAAAGTCTAACTACAGGTATAAACTCTTCTCTTAACATAAGTAAATCTTGAGTTCCATCACCAATTCTTTTAATCATATCTGATGTTGGCTGTAAAGATTCTACAATTGAACTTAATGGTAAAATATATTTCATTTCACCAATAGCAATATCTAAACCATCAAGAATAGCAAGAGTAAGTGGTAACACAATAGTAATTGTTGTGCCAATTCCTCTTTCAGTATCAAGTTTAATAACACCACCTAGTTTTGTAATATTTGTTTTAACAACATCCATTCCAACACCACGACCGGATATCT
>DQSS01000309.1 GCA_015663165.1 Arcobacter sp.
GAAATTAACTACTTTAACACTTACCTTGCCATGAGAGTATCTTACTTTAACGAGCTAGACTCTTATGCTGAGTCTCATGATCACTATCACCTGACCCCTTATGTTAAGTTAAAATATTATGTAAAAGATTTAGCTTTACGTCAAGAAGTTGCTAGTAAATACACGACTTCTTTAGAAAATAAAGCATTAGTAGTTCCATTTGTTGATAGTGATACCACTTCTGCTTTTGCTCAGTACTCTGTAAGGGTTCAAAATCGTGATGATGTTCAAGCTAAATTAAAAGAACAAGGCATCCCAACAGCCGTACATTACCCAGTCCCGCTTCACTTACAAGAGTGTTTTGCATATTTAGCTTATAAAAAGGGTAATTTCCCTATCTCTGAGCTAGTAAGCAGTGAGATTATGTCTTTGCCTATGAATCCGTATGTTACAGATGAAGAGATAAAATATATTTGCGAGAAATTAAAATGAAAATATTAACTATATTAGGGGCAAGACCACAGTTTATTAAAGCGGGTTCTGTTAGCAGAGAGATAAGCAAGCATCCAGAGATACAAGAAGTTATAGTTCATACTGGACAACATTATGATACAAATATGTCTGATATCTTTTTTGAAGAAATGAAGATTCCAAAGCCTGATTACTTTCTTGGGATAGGTGGAAAAAATCATGGTGCTATGACTGGGCAAATGATCGAAAAGATTGAAGAAGTTGTATTAAAAGAGCAACCTGACTGGGTTATGGTGTATGGTGATACTAACTCTACTTTGGCAGGTGCCATAGTAGCGAGTAAGCTTCATGTGAAATTAGCCCATATTGAAGCAGGTTTAAGATCTTTCAATATGCAAATGCCTGAAGAGGTCAATAGAATATTGACCGATAGAGTAAGTAACATTTTGTTTTGTCCTACAGATACTGCTATGCGAAACTTAAAAGATGAAGGCTATGAAAATATTGATTGTAAAGTAATAAAAAGTGGTGATGTCATGCAAGATGGAGCCATTTTTTATAAGGGGTTGGCCGTTAAACCCACATGCAAAATTGAGAGCAACTATATTCTTTCTACCATACATCGAGCTGAAAATACCGATGATATTAATAGGTTAAGATCTATTATTGAAGCATTCAATGAGATCAATAAAGAAATACAAGTTATTCTTCCTGTTCATCCTAGAACAAAAAACATCATAGAAAAAAATAGTATTAAAGTTGATTTCTCTATTATTGATCCAGTGGGATATTTAGAAATGATTTGGCTAATTGATAATTGTGACTTAGTTATGACTGATAGTGGAGGATTGCAAAAAGAGGCGTTTTTCTTTTCCAAACCTTGTATAACACTAAGAGATGAAACAGAATGGGTAGAGTTAATTAAAAATAAATTTAATGTACTGGTAGGTGCAGACAAAATAAAAATAACAGATATCTACAATCAAAGAGAGAAGTTATTTGAAAAAGATTATGATATGGATCTTTATGGTGGAGGCAATGCATCCAATAAAATTGTTAAGGAGCTGTATAATTGTCAATATCTATAAAAAGAAGTGAGTTTACACAAAACATATTAAAAATGTTTACAGGAGCTTTTTTATCCCAAATAATTATTGTTATTGGTAGTTTAGTTTTAGCCAGACTTTATTCTCCTGAACAGTTTGGAGAATTGTCATTATTTATTTCAATTGTATCTATATTTTCCATATTAGCTACCGTGAGATATGAAAATTCGCTTATAGTTGCAAAATATAATTATGAGCTTAAATACATAAAAACATTTCTATATATAGCATCAACTCTATTTTCATTAGCTATCTTTTTATTATTGCTAGTATTGGACACTAATATATTAGTATATTTCAAAATAGAAAATTTTTACATTTTGATTCCATTGATGATATTGGTATATGCCTTATCCCAAATATTTACAAACCTAAATGTTAAAGATAAATCATTTAAAACTATTGCAAATTCAAAGATATGGATGGCTTTTTTTGCACTTGCTTTACAAGTTATTTTTTATTATTTAGATCTAGAACTAGGATTAATATATGGATATACTATAGGCTATATTGTTGCTGCTTTTATACTTTATAAAAATATTTACAATCCATTCCCTCTTTTTCTTGAAAAGAAGAGAATTATTACTTTACTAACAAAATATTCTTATTTTTTTAAACATGGTTTACCTGCTGATTTTATTAATAATTTAGCGACTAATATAACTCCAATATTGATTGCAATATGGTTTGATATGCAGATAGCTGGTCTATATTTTTTAGGTTATAGAATTATTAATCTTCCATTACAGCTTATAAGTGCCTCAGTAGGTAAAGTATATTTCCAAAAAGCATCTGAAATGTATCATCATAATTCAAAAGATTTATATTATTTTACAAAAAAAATAGTTGTCACTTTATTTCTAATTATAAGTCTACCATTATTGATACTATTTTTTTATGCACCAGAGATTTTAGGTTTTATTCTTGGTCAAGAATGGAGTGAATCGGGAGTATATATTTCACTATTGACTGTTATGTTTTTATTTAGAACTATGTTCAGCCCTATAAGTAATATTGCAGAAGTAACTCAAAAGGTATATATTAGTTTGTATTTTAGTGTTTTTATATTAGTAACTACTATTATTTCGCTGTATATAGGTCATTTATATAGTAATTTCAACTTAGCTATTTTATTAATTTCATTATTTGGTGCATATGGCTATTTTATGTTGTTAGTTTATTTTTTAAGATACTTAAAAGGGGTTTCGAAGTGAATGTAAAAACTATAATTAGAAATATTGATTATATTTTATTTGGCTATCTTGTAAAGTTAATATATCCAAAATATTATAGACCAAAAGTAGGATATAAATTAAACTTTAGAATTCTATTGAAATTTTCAATTGCTCAAAAGATATTTCGTATCAATGGGAGTACTCCATGGCCAGTGCACTTTACATCATTGGTATTAGGTCATAAAAATATCACAAAAGGCTTTATGTGTGATCCAGGAGATTCCATTGGTTGTTATATTCAAGCCTATGGGGGTATTGAGTTTGGATCTAATGTAGAAATAGGACCAGGAGTTAAAATAGTTTCTCAGAATCATGATTTAAATGATTATTCACAAGCGATTAAAGCGAATAAGCCTATAAGGATTGGAGATAATGTTTGGATTGGAGCAAACAGTGTAGTGCTACCAGAAATTCAAATTGGTGAGAACGTTGTAATAGGGGCGGGATCTATAGTCACTAAAGATATCCCTGCAAATTCAATTGCAGCGGGAAACCCCTGCAAAGTAATTAGACAAAAAGAAGTGTATAGTAAGAATATATATATAATAAATTTAAATAGAAAGTATAAAACATGAAATTTTTTATAATTGGAGATATGTTTACCGGTCTAAAGCCGTGGTTATTGGAAGATAAAGAGCCAAAAGGTATGCCTGGCGCTTACAATTTTTATCAAATGCTAGGTAGATCCAATCAACATACATTTCAAGCAATTATTATCAATAAAGAGAAAAACAAAATTATTAACTTTCCTAATGGTTCAACTATCGAATTGAAAAAAATGTCTATTTCAAATCAATATATTTTTCGAATATGTGCATTACCTTATTCATTTATTTTAGGAAGAAGATATTTGAAAGAAAATAGTTTTAATGTTATATACTCTATGGCAAACTATTCAATGGTTTCCACTTTATTAGGTAACTTATATAATATTTTTACAGTTAGTAGAATGTTTGGTGCTTTTAGTCCCAAATACCTAAAAGAAAAAAAATACTTTCCTATTTATACAAGAAATTTACTTGAGTACTTGGCTACAAAATATGCAGGAAAACTTTTTATATCTACTCAAGATGGTACACAACACAATTTACTTGTAGATTATGCAAAGCCAAATAGTGAATTTTATATGATGTTTAATGGGATAGATGAAGGGTTTAGAGACAGACTTTTAGATATTTCTCCTATTTCAAAAGTTGCATCAGATAAAAAAATAAAAATTTCCTATATTGCAAGATTAAGTTGGTGGAAAAGACAAGATATAGCACTAAATGTTGTAGACATTTTAGTAAAAAAATATAACTTGGATATTGAATTATTGGTTTTCGGAAACGGTCCTGACTTAGAAAATTTAAAGCAGATTGTAGAAGAAAAAGAGATAAGTAATAATGTGAAGTTTTTAGGTTCATTGGCAAGAGAAGAATATATAAAAGTATTACATGATATAGATATATCACTCTACATGTATGATTTTAGTAATCTTGGCAACGCACTATGGGAAACTATGTACGCAGGAAAATTAATAGCCACGAAAGATGCTGGCGATACTGGGAAATACCTACAAGATGGCGTTAATGCTTTAGTTGTTGATGAAAATGATAATGGTGAAGAAATAGCAAAAAAGATATATGAATGTTTAGATAGGGATGTTTCATCCATTGTAAGAAAATCAAGAGAAACTATAGGTAAACTTGTAACTACTTGGGATGATAGGATCCAAAAAGAGTTATATATGATTGAAGATAGAGTAGAAAAGTTTAAGGGGAATACAAATGACTGAAAATCAAAAATTGTACAAATCTTTTTGTGAAAGCATCGATTATATACCTGTATTTTTAGAATGGTGGTGGATAGATATAGTTACAAACGGAGCATGGGATGTTGTATTTTCAACTACAAAAGATGGGAGAACAAGAGGAGTATTAGCATTCTATGTAACCAAAGAGGTAAAAGTTTTTAGTATTATAAAAATGCCCAAGCAGACCCAAGTGACGGGGTGTTGGTTTGCTTACCCTAAAGGACAAAAATTAACAAGTAAACTCTCCTTTGAAAAAGAAGTAATGACGGAACTCATAGAACAACTTCCTAATGTTGACTATTTTATGCAAAGGTTTCATTATTCAGTATCTAATTGGTTACCGTTTTACTGGAAGGGGTATAAGCAAACTACGCAATATACATATGTGTTGGATAATCTACAAAACCATGATGAAATATTTAGTAATTTTAGATCCAATATAAAAACAGATATAAAAAAAGCAACTAAAGTAGTTAAAGTTATATCAAGTGATGATATAGAAAAATTTTATAATATTAATAAATTGACATTTCAAAGACAAAATGCACAAATCCCATATACTTTTGGTTTTATTAAGCAATTGCATGAAGAATTAAAGGTCAGGGGTCAAGGTAAGATCTATTTTGCTATTGATGAAGAAGAAAATATACATGCGGCTATATATATTATCTGGGACAAACAAAGTGCATATTATATGTGGGGAGGCAGTGACCCTGAGTTTAGAAATAGTGGGGCAACAAGTTTATTAATGTGGAAAGCTATTCAAGAGTGCTCAAGTTTTGTAAATAAATTTGACTTTGAAGGTAGTATGATTGAGTCAGTTGAAAGATTCGTTCGCTCATTTGGTACAAAACAAATACCTTATAATAAAATTTATAAATTCAATAATAAGTTTTTAGAGCCCTTACATTTATTAAGAGGGTGGAAAAATGGAAACTAAAATTGCTATTTTTTATGATGAAACTAAATACAAGTCTAGAATAGAATATGTATTTAACTTTATTTTTTCTCATTATTTTATAAAAAAGAAAAAAATTGAGTTAGTATTTAATCCAAATGAAGGGTTGGACTCTCATCAAAAATCTATAGTATATAAAGACATTTGTGACAAAGAGAACATGATTCATATAAAACCTCAAAACTTAATATTTTCAAAGAACATTATTGAGTCTAAAAACTTAAAGTCAAGGAAATTTCAATATAAAGGTTTAGCGCTCTATTCTCTTGAAAAAGTTGAGGGTCAGACACAGAATTTTATTGAAAACAACATTGTGAACTTTGATATTATAGAGACGATTTTTTTCCATATATCAAGATATGAAGAATTTTTTGCACAAGAAGATCAACTTGACCATCATCAAAGAATGAAATCCTCAGAACAGTTATTAGTTCAGCAAGAGATATATAAAACACCTGTAGTTGATCATTTAGTTTATGTTTTTCTTGATTGTTTAGGATTTAAAAACCTCGATATAACCTCTATATATTCAATGACACACGATATAGATGCAATAAGGAAATTTCCATCTTTTTATAAGTTTTTAAGAGCTTTTGCAAGAGTTATAACAAAAGACAAAAGTCCAAAGAAAGCATTTGATATAATAAAACAATATACCGAAGTGTTAATATACCAAAACGATACTTACGATACATTTGATTGGCTTTTATCTTCAAATTTGGCCGAAGAGAAAATAATATATTTTATGAGTGGAGGAAAGACCAAATTTGACAACTTTTACTCGATAGATGATAAAAGGTTGAACTCAATATTTAATAGAGCAAAAAAGTATGGATATACAATTGGATTACATCCAAGCTATGCAACTCCTTGCGAAGAAGAACAATTGAGAAAAGAGATTGTAATCCTAGAAGAAAGAGTTAGTGAAAAAATAATAAACACACGACAACATATTTTGCATTTTTCTTTTAAAGATACAATAAGTATTTTAGAGTCTCAAAATATACAATATGACTCAACTTTAGGTTTTCAAGATTTAATAGGGTTTAGATGTGGTACTGGGCATAACTATTATTTGTATAATTTTAATAAAGAAAAAGAATCTACAGTGCAAGAAGTACCTTTGGTTGTTATGGATGGCCCATTGTTGATGGAAGCAAATTATGATATTGAAAAATCCAGAGAAGTTATTTTTGATTTTTTAGCTAAAAATAAAGAACTTACTAAAATTACTTTTAATTTTCACAATAGTACTTTTGATGAATTGATAACAGATAGTTTGGGTCTCAAAGAACTTTACAACAACATTAATCAATATGTAGGGTTAAAAGTTCAATGAAAGAAATACTCTTTTTTTTATTTGTCTTAACGTTGTTTATGCCAAGAGTAAATATATCTGGGCTAACAATTTCAGATGTATTTTTGGTGTTGAATATCTTTATATTATTTTTTCAAAAAATAGGCTTGAGTAAATTTGAAAGAGGATATTTTAAAGTATTATTATTCTTCTTATTGCTATATTTACTTGAAGAAATAGTACATATTGTTTTAAGCTTAAATTATTATAGTTATATGGTTTTTGTAGCTGATAAAATTGCATATGTATATTTTCTTATTCTTAGTTTTGTGATAATATCTTTTTCACATATTATCAAAAAAAATAAGTTTATTCAACTTATTTCAGTATCTCTTGTAGTAAATTCGATAATATTGCCATATTTTTTTCTTCTTATGAATATAGGAAACTATAATAAACTAAGCTCATTATTTGTAAAGCCTAATCAATTAGCACTTTTTTTGATTCTTACTCCTGTAATCTTTATTCTTTTAGATTACGCTAAAAATAGGGATAGTAAAAATATACATAAGATTAATTATTTTATTTTGCTTCTGTATCCTCCAATGTTAGCAACAGCATCAAAAAGTGGATTACTAGTCTTATTTCTTATGCACGTTGTTATTTTTATCTTCTCCTATAAAAAGTTAAGTAATGCTATGAAAATTATTTATGTTATGATTTTAATTAGTTTCTTTTTATTATTAAATCCTGTGACTTTTGAGTATTTTCTCTCAAGCATTGTTGTAGAAACTTTCCCTCAATTTAATCGTGTAGCACAATTTTTATTTTTTAGTGATTCAATACAAACTTTTGATAGTTTTCGAAATATTAATAATAGAGAAGGACTACAAATATTTTCTGATCATCCTTTTTTTGGAGTTGGCTTTGGATTAGATATACTACTTACTTCAACTGGGCATGAAATTCATAATACATATATTCGTATTCTTGCTACATTAGGAATAATCGGGTCATTGTTTTTTACCATGTTTAGTTTATATTATATTTTCTTATTTAAAGTATTTTTTCAAACATTTATAATAATATGTCTCATTGGGATAGTATTTATTTATGGAGTTTATCATGATATTTTTACTAGCAGGTATTATTTTTTTATGTATGTAATTTTGATCTATACACTATCAAGTAGCAAGTATTTTAATATAAAAATAAAAGGTGGAAATTATGCATAAAAAAACTATTGCAATAGCGATAAACACCTCGTGGAACATCTTTAACTTTCGTGTAGGACTTCTCAAAGCCTTACAAGAAGAAGGATATAAGATAGTAGCCATAGCACCACAAGATGACTACTCTGA
>DQSS01000017.1 GCA_015663165.1 Arcobacter sp.
AAAAGCTTTTAAAATGAAAATTTTATAGGTTATCCCATTATTTATATGCTTTTAAAATAGATGAAGAGCTTAGAAGTCCATTTTATAAGCTTTGGGGCTTACCTTACAGGTCGTGCTTGAACCTCTCCACTACGTTCCAAGGTGAGTACTTCGGTACTCACACTTCGTGTTCTAATCACTAAGCCAAGAAAAGAGCAATAGAGCAACATAGAAATTCGATTCTCTGATATCTTTTTATTTTAAGTCATGGTGATAGAGTTTAGATATTTAATTTATATTTATTGTAGATGGATTAGGCATAATAAACTTCAAGTAATTAAGAGAAAAGAATTTGGGTACTGGTTAAAACTCTTTTCTGTGAAAATCAAGAAGAGAGAGAACATTAAGGTTAATGAGTTGGATGAGGTTCATAGGTGATATCTCATAATAGTTAATAATGGTACTTAAAAGAGCTTCTTTATACTTTTTAGGGTTATTGTTCTTTAGGTAGCTCATCTGCTTAATATTAGCTTCTATGCTCTTGTCTAAATTGACATACTTGTGTAGCTCTTTATACTCAATAGCAAGAATGGCAGCAAGGTCATGAAAGTCTTCAACTTTTGTAACCTCAGTTATTTCTCTTGCAAGTTTCCATTCTCTTAATGTTTTTAATCCTAAATAGTCACATTTCTTATAATATAGTTCTCTACTTATGTTATATTCTGCTAATACATCTTTTACACGCTCACCATTTTTTATGCGTTCCCAAATGCTTTGTATATCACTATCATTTACTTTTTGTTCCATTGCTCATCTTTCAAACTTTGTGCTTTATTATAACATAGATAATCTTGACTATAAGGGTAAATATTTTTTAACATTTATTGTTAAATAGGCTCTTTAGTATTGACAAAATCCTAATAATTAGGTATAATTATCTTAGTTAAACAATAGTTTTTGAAGGGTATAAAATGATATATACAAAAGATAAATTATTTAAAATAGAAGCAGAAATAAATGAGTCAAAAGCATGGTTCTTTCAATTTGGTGAACTGAAATTTTGTATTCTTCAGTATGAATTGATTAAAGGATTAACGGCATTGCCTTTTTATGCGATGAGTGGTGGGTTTGAACTGTTTACGAATACAGGATATAAAAGCCATTTTACAGCTATAGGTGAAGAGGTTAACATTGAAGATATTGAAGCATTGCATCATTATTTTAAAAAGGAATAGAACATGAAACAAGAACATTTAGAATTAGTACAGTTAGATATGACAGTATTTGAGATTTTCCCTTTGACTAAAGGGAATAAGACTAAATTATGTAAGCTAGTAGATAAAAAGATAGGGGTGAATTATGAAATTAATGAAGATGATAGAGAATATGATGTTGTTATTTTTGATGTAGTAGAGCAGTCAGAGATAAAAATTATTGAAAAATTTGTTGCTGATATAAATGAAGAACCACATTGATATGTGATTTTATTTTGTGGATAAAGTGTCTTTTAAAAGCTATCTTTGATAGAAGAGTTTGAGCGTCAGACCACGTAAAAAAATTGAGGGAACAAAACAAAAGTAGCTTTAAGTGTGCTACTCATGGAAAACATTTAAGAAACTATTTGAGGGTTACTATCTTCGCAGATAGAGCAGAGGTAACTCTTAAATAAAAATGTAATTTAAGAGAATTTAGTACAGTCCCTTAATTATTAAATATTTTATTGTCATACAATATTGCTTTAGATTAATCTAAATGTAGAATACTCTTTTGTTAATCTTGTTAAGTTCTAGTTGATATAATAGAGATAGAAAAATACAATAGGATTAAATTATGACAGCCATTATAAGAGTTAATGACCAATATCAAAAAGAGTTTGAAATGTTTATTCAGTCATTGCCCCAAGGTGCAGTAACTTTAAGCCCTGTTAAAAAATCTTTAGGTGATGAGCTAGAAAAAAGAGTTGAAAGTTATAGAGATGGTAGCATGAAGACTATACCATTCAATGAAGGCTTAAATTCTTTTCGTGAAAAAATAGTGAATAAATATGATATTAAAGAGGTCTGATAGATTTGAGATAGAGATTGAAGAGATTATTGATTTTATTGCAATGGATAGCCCTAATAGAGCGTTAGCATTTTATGATGAATTGATAGTGAAAATTAATGAAATTCCTTTAAGTCCTTATATTTATAGAGTTCAATCTTCATCTTATGATACGGCGTTAAGAGAGTTGATATTTAAAGGTTATACCGTTCCTTTTTTTATTGATTTTAAAAAGGAGATGATTATTATTTTAGGTATTTTTAACCAAAATATGTGGGAATGAATTTTTTAAATATTTATAAATTATAATAATTTTTAATAAATTAGCTATCTTACAAAATCATTTAAATTTAGTTTTGAGTAACGAGAACTATTGGTTAAAAGTCCTATGCAGTAAAATATAATTTTCCATTTATCAGAACTAAGTTTCTGATTGCTTTCTACAAAATCATCTATAAGATCATTCATCTCATATTTAAATGGATGATAATATCTCTCTTCTTGTATATACTTCTCCATTTGCATTAATTTGTTAGCAGCTTGATTAATCGACACTATTTTTGAAATTTCATCTAAAACATTTAAAATAATTTATTCCTTGTTGAAAAAAAGTTAGTATTTTATCTAAGTTCATTATATATTATAATTAGTTCTATATTGTTAATTTATCTAAGTTAATATTCTTTATATATATTTTATTTAGGATAGAATATTTTTAGATTATTGGTATTTCTTGAAAAAGGTTTTATTTATGATGTACTGAAAATTTTAGACACCAAAATTAAATCTAAATACTGTAGATGAATTTACTACAGTCCCTTTTCTACCTATGGGGCTTACCCTAAAGGGTCGGTCTTGAACCTCTTCGAGGCGAGTACTTCGGTACTCTCACTGCGTGTTCTAATACCTAAGCTAAGAACAATTTATCGAATTTAGGAGTAATGATGTACAAGAGTAATTTAGATAAAATATAATTAAATATATTTTAAAGAAAATAGGAATAACTGCTAAATGAGTGAAACAGCGAAAAAACAACTAAAACAACAATTATGGAATATTGCTAATGAGTTAAGAGGGAAGATGAATGCTGATGAATTTCGTGTTTATATCTTGGGCTTTATTTTTTATAAATACCTTTCTGAAAAGATGGAAGTATATGCAAATGAATTATTGGAAGCAGATAATATAAAATATGTTGATTTACAGGATAATGAGACAATAGAGTATGTTATGAGTGAAGCTGTAAAGAATATAGGGTTTGCTTTAAATTCTGATGAACTTTTTTCCAATGTTTCAACAAAAGGTCAAGGAAATGAATTTATTTTAGATGACTTACCAAAGATATTTAAAAACATAGAACAAAGTACCCTTGGAACAGCTAGTCAAGATGATTTTGATGGTCTCTTTTATGATGTGGACTTGACTGATAAAAAGTTAGGGAATACAGCTCAACAACGAAATGATTTAATAGCAAAGATATTAGTTCACCTTGATAAAATTGAGTTTAACATTGAAGATAATGAGAATGATATTTTAGGGGATGCTTATGAGTACCTAATTGGTCAATTTGCCAGTGGAGCAGGGAAAAAAGCAGGAGAGTTTTATACACCACAAGAGGTATCAATTGTTCTTGCAAAAATTGTTACGATGGGTAAAAACAAACTAAAATCAGTTTATGACCCTACTTGTGGTAGTGGGTCACTTCTGTTACGTGTAGCAAAAGAGGTGACTGAGGTTGGTGATTTTTATGGTCAAGAGTTAAATCGAACTACGTATAACTTAGCACGAATGAACATGATTATGCATGATGTTAATTATTCTCAATTTGATATAAAACAAGAAGATACTTTAGAAGAACCACAACATTTGGATAAACGTTTTGAAGCGATAGTAGCCAATCCTCCTTTTTCTCAAAAATGGGAAGCAAATGACTTAAAATTAACGGACAATAGATTTTCTCAATATGGGAAATTAGCCCCAAAAACAAAAGCTGATTTTGCTTTTATTCAACACATGATTTATCAACTTGATGAAAATGGTGTGATGGCTGTGGTTGTACCTCATGGAACTCTATTTCGTGGAGCAAGTGAAGGTATTATTCGTCAATATCTTATTAAAAATAGGAATTACCTTGATGCTGTTATTGGATTACCTGCTAATATATTTTATGGTACTTCTATTCCTACAGCAATATTAGTTTTTAAAAAATGCCGAGAGAATGCAGATGATGTATTTTTTATTGATGCATCACAAGAGTTTGGAAAAGCTACTAATCAAAGTTATTTAAGAGATGAAGATATAAGTAAAATTATTACAACATTGAAAGAGCGAAAAAATATAGATAAATTTTCTTATGTAGCTAAATTAACAGAGATAGAAGAGAATGGGTATAATTTAAATATTCCTCGTTATGTAGATACTTTTGAAGAAGAAGCGTTAATAGATTTAGCGAAAGTATCAGAAAAGTTAAAAGCAGTAGATATAGAAATTACCGATATCAATTCAGATATAGCTATGGTTTGTGATGAACTTGGTATTGTAAAACCATTTTAGGAGATAAGTATGAATAACGAAATATTAGACTTAACCTCTTTTTCCAAAGCAGTAGCTTCTTTTTCTAAGGCGTTGGATGAATATAGTAAAGATGAAAGTAATGAATTTGTAAGAGATTCTTGTATTCAACGGTTTGAATATTGTTATGATTTATCTACTAAAATGATACGACGACATCTTAAAAATATTGCTGATAATCCATCAGAAATAGACCAAATGCCTTTTGAAAATGTAATTAGGGAAGCGTATACTAAAGGTATATTAAAACATAGTTGGGATGTTTGGGCAGAATATAGAGAAGACCGAAATGCTACATCACATGGCTATGATGAAGCGTTAGCAATGAAGTTGGTACTAGAACTTGACCATCCTTATAATGAAATACTTTTTTTACTTACTAAATTAAAAGAGTTTTATGAAGCTTAATTTTGATGTCTCTACTATAGAATATAAAATAATTCATGAAATACTTACTCGACAGCTTAACTTAGATTATAAGGTATGGGTTTTTGGAAGTCGTGTTAAAAATCAAGTTAAATATAACTCTGATTTAGATTTAGCAATAGAATATCCCAATAAATTAGATATTAAACTCTTACGAAAAATAAAAAGAGAATTAGAAGAGTCCAAACTTCCTTTTAAAGTAGATGTCTTAGATTTAAATACAGCTACTGAAGAGTTTAAAGCTCTTATTGAAAAAGATATGATTTCTTTTCCTTTGAACTATTTAAATAGAGTGCCAACATTACGCTTTAAAGAGTTTAGGGGGGAGTGGGAAGAGCATCGAGCTGATTTTCTTTTAGATCGATATTCTAATCCTGTAGAGGTTAACGCTTTAGAAGAGTACAGACAGATTGGAACGCGTTCGCATGGGAAAGGTATTTTTCATAAAGAGAGGGTAACAGGTAAAGAGCTAGGAAATAAAAGAGTTTTTTGGGTTCATGAAAAAGCGTTGGTAATTAATATTGTATTTGCATGGGAACATTCAATAGCTTTGACGAGTGAGAGAGAAAAAGGTTTTATTGCTTCTCATAGGTTTCCTATGTATTTACCAAAAGAGAATAGATGTAATTTAAATTTTTTATTAGAATTTTTTCTAAGAAAATATGGAAAATATTTATTAGGGTTGGCTTCTCCTGGAGGAGCTGGACGAAATAAAACTTTAGGACAAAGTAATTTTAATGAACTTAAGTTGATAGTTCCTTCTATTAAAGAGCAAGAACGAATAATTGGATTTTTAAGTTTGGTAGACCAAAAAATAGAAAAAGTTACAGAACAGTTGTCATTACTTGAAGAATATAAAAAAGGTGTGATGCAGAAGATTTTTAGTCAAGAGATACGCTTTAAGGATGAT
>DQSS01000269.1 GCA_015663165.1 Arcobacter sp.
CACTCTTTCTCTTCTAGTTTTTCAAGAGCCTCTTTTCTTCCATGAATACGAAATAGCCTACCTAGTTTCAATCTATATTCAGGGAAACTAACAGCGATGTCTGTTGACTTTAAATCACATAGTCTTTTATGAAAAGCTGTATATACTTGATTAAGTAAAAAATTTTCTCTCATATTTGTATTTGGAAATAGTTTTATATCTATGTAGTGGGTCATATTTATTCCTCCTCACTTGTATCAATTCTTGTCACATAGGCTAGACCTTTTTTACCTAAGTAAAAACTAGAGACACCTGCATTATCAATCATTTTTTTTAATTCTTCTGCTTCAACTTCGGTAATAGCCAAAACAATAACCAAGTTACCACTAGCCTTTGTTAAAGGGAAAGGTGTACCAATAGTCATTTTATGACCACCTGCTAACTTATTTAAAAAATCTCGTTTCCCATTAAAAGCTCGTTTTGAAAAACCTTGTATTTTCTCATTGTTTTCTGTATAAAAGTCAATATTTAAATTATTTTTTGACATTCTTTCAACCTGAATATAAAGTGCTATAGCATATAAACTCATTGGATAAATTTTTGCATTATTATTATAGAGTTCGTTAGGGTATTTTATAGATAATATATCTAGTACACTCATTAATTTTTTATCAAATTCTTCTCTTTCCCTTACTTTTACTATATCCTCAATCATTTTTTCTTTAGCTAATTCAAAAGCATTAATTTGATTTTCCTTAGGAGAAGAGAGACCTTTATACTTTTCTTCTTTTTTTAGAAAAGCCTCTTTTATTTTTTCAATTTCATCTTCTATAGGTACAAGAATATCATAGTCATCTATTACTCTTATTCTTTTGAGTAAATTATCAGGCTTTGTCTTATCTCCGATATTTTGACTACTCATTTCATTAGCAATAATAAAATCTAAAAGTTCTTCAATATCCATATATAGAACTGACCATAACTGAGAAGCTGTTTCAGAGAAAAAAAGCTTTTCATCCTCTTTAATCACTCCAAGAAATGTATTTTCAGAAGGTCTCTTGATACTCTCTGTCTTATTAACAAGAAATACTTTTTCTTCCCATGTATCTATTTTTGAGTCATCTTTTTTAAAAGAAATAGAATCTTCCATATCTTTAAAATAATAATTATCACTAGTCCTAGCATCATAAAGCTTTCGTTGGTCTCCTATGAGTCGTGAAAGAACCCCTAATATTGTACTTTTTGTAATCTCTCTATGATCTACTTCATTGCTTTTTGAAGTGGCTTTAAAATCTCTTTTATTATATTTTCCATTAGGTTTTTCACCAATTGATTTAGCATCAGAGCCATGTAAAAAAGAGTTTTGCCATATAGAATCAAACTCTATAAAAATTTGCATTTTATACTCCTACAAAATACTGTGCATATTTTAATTGACCTTTTTCAGAGTTTCTATCTCCCTCATTTTTAATACGCATCATATCTTTTGCCTTACTGCTGTCGTTATAGTCTAACTCTATCTTATCAACATACATATACCCTTTAGCCTGTCGTATGGTCAAATTTTCTAACAAATCAAGCATCTCATTGACAACAATATCTATGGCTACATCATTAAGTAAAATACCTGCCTCCCCAATATCATAAATAGACCCTTGACGCACATAATTTTTATGATAAACAGCCTCTGCCTTATCTGTATTGCCTAGTTCGTTAATATAATCTGTTAATTTTTTAGCCAATGCTTTTTTATCTTTCTCTTGAGCATAAGTAATGGCTTGTCGTGAAAATTTGGAATCTAAAGATATAAACTGTAATTGTTCAATGCTTATAGAACCATTAGCCTTATAATGAGTATCTCCAAAAGTAGTTTTTGAAAACAATGAAGCACTTGACTCTTTTCCTTTTTTATTTTTAGTCTTCTCTTTACTTCCTGCTTTTACCATCTGTTCATAGTTACCTTCATACTTAGTATCTACAAAATCTTCAAGTAAAAGTGCTGAGGTTCTTTTATCTTCATTTGGTTTTGGAATTACATAACCTCTTACCAGTCCAACCATAGAACATATTAATTTATCTAAATTATCAACTACCTCTTCTGATTGAAAATCAAAAAATGAATTTGCCCTAAAAAGATGATGACGAATACAATTTTGACTAATGTATAAGGGTGTTTTTTCAAAGTCTATATCATTTGTATATTTATATTTAGGTTTTCCATCTTCCCAATATTTTCCAGTAAGATTAGTATACTTTCTTAGTTTTGGTAAAGTATGGTTATCTATTGTTTTATCTTTTCCATCAGCAATAGTTACTAGCCTTGTAGAACCATTCCAATTAACAACGCCATGACCTTTTGCTTCAATCTTAAAATCAACACTCTTGATACCTTCTATTTTACTTTTCATTTTCTGTTCCTTTTTCTAATTTTATTCGTTGAATTATACCAATTCCTTCAGCATAATAATAAGAATTTTTATGAGCTTTTGGAGCTTCTTTATTGTATTTTTTTAAATCACTTGGTGTATAACTTACATATATTGGAGTTCTCGGGTCTTTTGCTTCTTTTAAAAACAGTGGTTTCCTGTATTTTGTTTTCATCTTTTCATCCATATCTTTTATAATTGCATGAACCTTTGCCATTTCCCAAACCAAATCTTCATCTTGGTCTTTATTATCAATCATATAATCTGTACTCAATGTTAAAACATTCTCTACATCATTAATCTCATCATAAACATAATCATCTAATATATCAATCACACCCTTGCTATCTATAGTACATCTTGCCATTTGAACAAACCTATTATCTCCTCGTAGTGAATTTTTCTTAATTTTAATTACATTTTTTTCTTCTTTATTGTTTTTAAAGGCAACAGGATCTTGTAGCGTATGGGAAAGATGCTCTACACTCTTTTCCAAGACCCTCAATAAATCTTTTTCCAAGTACTCTTTAGATTTTTCATCTTTATAGAACTCATCATACAAAGCATAAAGTTCATCCAATATAAATACTTTGTCTCCTAAATTATTTTTTAAAAATTCATACCAAGCCTTAGATGAACTTAATGAGTATAATTTATATAACCACTTAGAACTTCCATCACTATTTTTACCAACAGAAACTCCATTAATAACACCTTTTGAAATAGCTACGATATATTCGTTTACCTCATCAGATAAACCAAAACGGTCAAGTCTTCCCATTCGTTGAAGTAAGTTTTCAGCACTGTTCATCTCACTAATCATTTTTTTAGAACTAATATTTAGAGATGATTGAATAACTGGACCACTTCTAAGTACTTCAATATCTTGGGTTCCTCCCTCTCCAAATGAACTCATAATTCTTTTAAACAGAGTATCTTTATCTTTTTTCGTAAAGCTAGAGTGAAACAAAATAGATTTTTCTTCCTCTTGATACTTGATGTAGCTCAGCTGTGCTGTAAGAGCTTTATTACTAATAACAAATATTCCTTTTCCCTCTTGCTTCTCTGTTAAGGGATTCGTTTTATCTTCCTCATCATACTCAACAAATTTAATTTGATATTTACTTTTATTAAAACTTTTTATACCAACAATATCGTTTGAGCCTCTAATACCTAAAAAATCTTTTACAAACATAAAATTGGGAGTCGCAGAGACGAGTAAAGTATCAGGCATGGTATCAGAATCCTCTTGTCTCATTTTTTTACACGCAACTAGTTCAGCAAATAGAAAATTAAATCCTTTCATATTAACATACTCATGATACTCATCAAAGACCACATGAGCATCTAAAAAATCAACTAGCGTAGTCACTTTTTTATGTGTCGTAATCGCATTAATAATTTGGTCAATTGTTGTAATAATAATGTGTGAATCAGAAGAAAACTCTTTACCTTCATCTGTCTCATTTACTTTTCCATTTTTCAATGTCTCTTTTTTAGAACCTGTTACTATCTCTATCTGTGCTTTAGGTAAATAATTAGGAGAACAAAGGTCATCAAAAATACCTTCACATACTTGTACCCTAGGACAAATCCAATAGATTTTTTTAGCATTTGTATTTAACGCCCATTCAAGAGCTATTTTTGTTTTTCCACACCCTGCTGGACCTCTCAATACTCCTATTTCTCTATTTTTATTGGCAAGTTTTTTAGAAGCTTCTGCTTGGTCAATATTTCGTTCATTACTTTTAAAAAGTTTTTGAAATCCATCTAAGCACTCTTGTATATGCCCCTTAAGACCTCTTTCTTTAATTAATACCTCTTCCACTAAACTATCTAAACTTCTTTCTGATAAGTGTTCATTTAGTTGTTCAGAAGATAAGCTTGAAATTATTTGGTCTGCTGTAGTCAATACTGTTCTTGCAACATTCTTCCGTGCATTACGCTTTATACCACTGCTATACTCTACTATATTGTTTTCATTATCATAATCTTTATATTTAGGTAGTTTTAATTCTCGTATTGTTTCTTTTATTGAATTAAAATCAACTTTTTTTAGAGTATTTATATCTATAGAATTTACATCATCATATTCATTAGAAATTTCATTTATAGATTCAAGCATAGTCTTTATTATAATTTTAAAGTTTACATACTCTTCTTTACTTTTTTTAGATTTTGTATAAATACTAACAATTTTCCCATCCCAAATATCTTTTTCTCTCAAAGGCTTAGCATGATGCCAGAAAATAGCATGTTTAACTATCTCTAAGTTCTCAGACGATTCAGATAACATCTCAAATAATAGTAAAGAAAATTCATGATGTTTTGGATAATTTTCATAAGATTTATTTTTCTTAGATTTTCTTAGTTCTTCTTGAAACTCATCATCTATCTTCCCCATATCATGCCAACATCCTGCAACATAAACAGCTTTTGCAAGATTTTTCTCATCAGGCACAAGTTTTTCAACTAGTGATTTTGCCAAATATCCTACAGCAAACAGATGTTGGTCTAGCCTTTGGTTCAGTTCTTTCCCATTCGTATTCGCATAAATCTCATCTAACATAATCTCTTTCTCTCCTATAAATCTTTTAGTCACCCCATAGTTCACAGGAACTACACCATTTTC
>DQSS01000326.1 GCA_015663165.1 Arcobacter sp.
CAACACAAAAAGTAATCGTTTTTTATTTAGCATGTCTTGCTCCTTCATATTTTGTGTAGATGTATTATAAAATTCTAAGTTTAACGAAATTTAAACCAGAATTTAAATGAGAATGATTTTAAGAGTGAAACAAGAACTATTCAGAAGAATAAGAGATTTAATTTTTGGATGAATTCTGCTGGTCTCAAGCTGTCAACTACCAATAGTTTTAAAGGTTGGGAAATAAATACTTTATTTTTGATTATTGACGGTGAATCAAAATTTGAAAGTAATGAAAAAATATATACAGCAATAACAAGATGTAGAAGCAGGTTAGTTATATTGAACCTGAATCATGCTGATTATGATACTTTTTTTAGCAAAAATATAAAATCTAAAGGTGCAGAAAATAAAAACCTACCTTTATCTTCAGAAAGTATCAATATTGAGAAAATCATAACTAAAGTAGATGAGTCTAATCAGCATAATGAAGATGAAAACAAAAAAACAATTAGAGAAACAATACAAGAAGATAATCTATTTAATTTACGTCATACTTTTAATAAGATAAAAACAAATGGTAAGTTTTTGATTCTTATATTAGGTGAAATATCTGGAGATAAAGATAACTATAGAGAGTCACTAAATAATCATTTTAGTAAATTTAATATAAGAGCTAATGAATGGGATATTGATTTCTGGAACAATAAAAAGATTAAAAAAACAAATTTAAAGTCTTTGAAAATTGGTCAGTCAAAATACAGTTTAATAGTTACTGCACAAATACATCAGCATTCATCTAAAGGAAATAAAGAGCAGAATTTGTTAATAGAATTAAACGAAATGCATTATATTGATATGGTATATGGTTGTAAACCACAAAGTTTATTGACTGTAGATAATTTTGTTACGAAAATTGATGAGTATATTAATAAAATGTAAGATTAGGTAAAATAAATTTAAGTTCCTATAAAAATGGAATATTTTAACTTTTTGTCAATCTTTCTTCAATAAAAGATAAATCTTTCCTAGTATGCAAAACTGCATGCACAACGACCAAATCATCTTCAATATCATAATAAATGGCATAAGGAAAACGCTTAGTAATCATCCTATAGAATCCAAAATACTTTTGATGAATACCTGCATAAAATTTAAGTGCATCTAAATCTACGATGATACTATCGTAAAAATAAATACCTAAATTTGGACTTTGCGTTTCGTAGAAATCTTGTGAAGTATAAATGTCTTCTTGTGAAAGGTCAGTAAGTGATAAAGAATAACTTTTCATCTATTGTTATTGTAGGCGTTTTTTTTAAAATCTTCTAGTGAAGTGAGTGTAAGTTCGCCGTTTTCATAACGGTTTTTTCTATCGTCTAAAACGTCTTTGTGCCAATCAGGAGAGACTACATCTTTGTCATCAAGTCTATCCCATAGTTGCTCTATGAGGTGGAGCTTTTCAGATGAGGGAAGATTATATATATCGTTAAGTGACATCATGTTGTCCTTTTTAAATTAATTACATTAAGTATATCATAAATCTTAAAATAACTTTCAAATATACCAAGTAGCTATTTATTAAGAATTATACTTACCAATAATGATATAATATACGGAAATAAGTAAATTATAAAGAGCTAATATGTTAAAAAATATACTTGTAGAGCAAAATTTTCATTGGGACAATAAGCAAAAGACGTATATAAAACGTGAGAGGTTTGAGAAGTTTATCTCGTATTTGCCGTTGAAACAAATTATCACTATTACTGGTATACGTAGGTGTGGCAAGAGTAGTTTGGCTAAAGATGCCATAAATTATCTTATAGGTAATGGTACAGATACTAAAAATATACTTTTTGTAAACCTTGAAGACCCTTACTTTTTAGAATTTAGACATAACCCAAATTATTTGGAAAATATATATGAAGCGTATCTGAAACTCTTTAACCCTAAAGGGAAGATATATGTTGTGTTTGATGAGATACAGTACTTTGACCAGTGGCAGGTTTATATAAAGAGTAAATATGAGAGTAGTGATATAAAGTTTATCATAACAGGGTCTAACTCATCTATGCTTTCAAATGAGCTCAACACACTACTGAGTGGGCGAAGTTTAAATATACATCTTGATACGTTTGCCTTTAGTGAATTTCTTGATTTTAAGGGCATAGGATACAAAAGTGAGCTTGAACGAATAAGCAATAAGATAGACCTTTACAAAGCCAAAGAAGAGTACCTCATGTGGGGAGGTTTTTATGAAGTGATGGAGGTGGAAGATGAAAGTATAAAAAAAGACATACTATTAAGCTATGTGAAAAACATCATCTATCAAGACATAGTCCCTAGATATAATATACGCAATAGTGAAGTAGTGGAAAGATTGTTCTTTTACCTACTTTCAAATGTTACAGGTCAGTTAAACTACACAACACTTTCAGACATATTTCAAGTGAGTGACAAAACGATAAAAGAGTATATCAATTATTTTGAAGATGTATTTTTACTACGAAGAATAGATAAATTTCATAACAAACCAAAAGAGAGAATAAAATCCTCTAAAAAAATATATGCTTTAGATAATGGTCTTATGCAAGTAGCACCTAAAAACTCTAAGAACCTTGGCAATGCACTGGAAAATTGGGTTTTTAGGTATTTGACACAACAAAGTGAAGAGTTATATTACCTAAGAGATAACAAAGAGATAGATTTTTATAGTAAAGGCACTCTGTATCAGGTAAGTTATGACATAGGCAATGCCAAAACTAAAAAACGTGAGGTAGATGCTTTTGCTAGTTTTAGGCATATTTCAACTGAAAATTGTTTGATAACTTTTGATAGTGAAGTAAAAATTGATAGGATAGATGTGAAACCTATAGATTTATTTTTGTTTTCCAAGGAAATAATGGAAGATAATAAATAGTACCAAAACAACTTTTAGCTATAATCACGACAATATATAAAATGCATAGGAAAACGTTGTGATTACACTAAAAGAAGCATTAACAAAATCTAACGAAGAAATGATAGCCCTCTGTGCAGAACTTGAGACTAAAGCCAAAGAGTCTGGACTTAATGCATACATAGGGTTTGAGCGTTCAGGTGCTGGTGTGCCTATACTCATCAAAGACAACATCCAAGTGAAAGGTTGGGCTGTGACTGCTGGCTCGAAAATACTGCAAGGTTACATTGCTCCTTATGAGGCTACAGTGATAAAAAACCTAAAGTCTAAAGGCATGATGGCTTTTGGTCGTGCAAACATGGATGAGTTTGCTATGGG
>DQSS01000345.1 GCA_015663165.1 Arcobacter sp.
CGATTTAAACTAGATTCAAATGAAGCCAATGAAATTTTTCTTACATCTTTAGTGGAGCTTACAATGTCTGTTAATTCCAATTTCGACAAAATATTATCTGCAATAATCTTGAGTTTATCTTTGAGAATATTGATATCATTATCATAACAATCTTCTGTTTTTTTGTTTATCAGTATAACCGCAATATTATCAATGAGAGAAATAAAGTTATTTGCATAATTAAAGCTTCTCAATAAGGCTTTTATTTCTATATCTAAGGAATCAATGGAAGATAATTTTTTTGACAATCTAATTAGGTTATCTCCAAATGGGAAAAATTGATTATCAAAATGAAATAGATCTGCAAAAAAGTGTTCTAATTCTATTATTTCATTCTTGTACGCTAATGCTATTTCATTAAAGGCACTCTTGAATTTTTGTATAAACTCTTCGTTAGAAATATTGTCAATACTTTTGTAGCCTAATGCATTAGGGAACATACTGAAAAAAGCTTCTTTCGGATCTTTCATGGATACGATAGCACTTCTAAGCGATTTGGCTTCTTCTGAGAGTTTTTGAGTATTTTTTGCATAATGAGAGAGCAATGTAAACTTATTATGTAAAGTTTTTATGATAGAAGCTACCTTATTTGTTGAATATGTATATTCTGTAATATCTGTTGTAATTTGAACATATGCTTTAAATAGTGATGCTTCATTTTTATTGAGTGCAATTCTTTGGAGTTGATACTTGTTTGTAGCCTTCCACATATTCATCAGCAAGTCAAGTGTCAAAGTATATTTATATGTATTGTCACTAATAATATGCATTTTTTCTTTGTTTACTAGAATATAAAGAGATATTACAAATAAGGCTGTTACAGGGTTTAGTCCAAAAGGTTCTTTTTGTAATTTTTTAATTAATGAATCTAGAGTTGTTTTTTGATTTAGTGTCTTTTCAATGGTTTTCCATATTTCGTTGAAGTTTAAGTTATTTGGTTCGCGTAGTTCCCATTTTCCGTTATTCAATTTTCTATGGATTCCAGCAGGTTTAATAACTGATAGATAGAGTGTTTTTTGTGCAGGAAACTTATCTATGCCTAAATTCTCTTCATCACTATTTTCCATCATTGCTTCAAATAGTTTTTTCACAACGGTTGTATTTGTCCCTTTGTTTGCGATTGTGTGATTAAGGGTATAGTTATTGATCTTTGGAGCATCGGGATAGGCTGTCTCTGCAATGAAACTTATTAGCTCTTGTAATTTTTTAGAACTATATGGATAACTATTCCCATTGTATACTATTTTTCCATTGCTGCATCCATCGGTAAATAATTTTTCGAGTGCTATGATATAATCACTCATCATATTATGTATGATTTCTTTAGTATTTACACTAATTACAGAAGTAAATTCATTTTGTATATCTTCTAAAGCTTCTATTTTTCTAATTAAAGATACTAGTTGAGCTTTATTTCCTAAATGAATAAATAGTGATTTATTATTTTTGGTACTTATTTCATGCAATATATCGTTATTTGTTGGTGTAAAAAAGATTTTATAAGGAGTTTTAAAAGACTTTTTTTCTTGCTCTATATATATCTTTTCAAAATACTTTTTATTACTATATTCAGTAAAATATCTTTTGGCTACAATAAGTTTATCTTGTATAAAATGATTTAGTTTTGCTTCAAAATTTATATTGCTATTGTGTTCTAAACGATTTTTTAATTCTTTATTGATGTTTATATTTGAATTTTCAATAAGAGAAAAAGCCTGAGTTTGTTCTTGAAAAAGAAGAATATTTTCATCATGTAGCTCTTCTATAGCTTGAGTAATTTCTTCTTGACTATAACTATCAATTAAAGAGAGAACTAAAGTCTCTTTATCTGTTTTGATTGTGTTTGAGAGTTTAAAACTGTGAACAAGAGCAATAGTTTTAATAATTGCTCTTTTTAGTTCATCCTGTAATTGAGGATCTTTAAGTTTGTGTTCTGCAATATACCAGATTTCTTGATCTGGTAATAAGATAGTATAAACCTTTAAAAGATAGGCAATATACTCATATAGTTCATTTAGAGAATAAAGAGTATGGTGTGATTGTTCTTTAGATATAAAGTCTTGAAATGCATTAGGCTCGACAGAGAATAAAAAAGAGAAAACAGAGCGTTGATTCTGAAAATGCTTTGTAAAGATTTCAGAGATTGTTATTGCAGCAAAAGGATGTATTGGTACTATTTTTGAAAATAGTTTTATATTCTCTGCATTTTCATTTAGAAGAGAATCATTACATATTTTTTGAACTATTTTTTGTGCTTCATCTATAGGTTTTGTTTTTTTAAGAACTATGGTTTCTTTAAAGATATTAAGCATTTCATAGTAATCATCTTTGAAGAGGATATTTTCAAATCTTCCTTGTATTTTATCCCAATCGGTATATGTAATATCTGCATTGGTGTATTCTCCAAAAGCTTTATGTAAAGAAATAATAAGTTTATAATTTTTTTGTTTGTTTATATATTCAGCTAGTGTTTGTAGGTCAAAAATATCATTAGTATTAATATCATGAAGACCATATTCAATAAATTTACCAAACTCATCTATTGAAAAAAGTACATCACTATATGAACTTTTTGATAGGTCAATATCTAATAGTTCAAGGGCTTTACTAATATGAAAAGAATCATTTTCTTTTAGATATTTCGCTGTTTTTTTAAGTGTTGATTCTTTTAGTATAGCCTCTTTAAATTTTGCTTTAAATGAGCTGTGTTCTCCAACTATTTTAATTTTTAAAAAGTTTTTATCTCCTATGAAGTTTTCATATTGTGCAAAAAGTTCTTTATCACTATTTTTGAGAAGATCCAAACATTTTTTATTATTACTGTTATTTGACAATAGGGTATTTAAGTATAGGATTAGTGAAGATTTTCCACTTCCAAAAGGTCCTATTAATGCGATTGAATTATGATAATCGATTGTGAAAAAAGTTTTAAAAGTATTTTTTGTTGATTGCGTGATAATATAGTGTTCACAATCTTCTTTATCAAGTATAATATTTGTTGATTTATTAAATTTGTTATTTAGGGTTAGTTCATTTTTGTAAAAAAACACTCTATGATCCTTTATTGATATATTCTAGATAATAGCTCTGATTTATCAATAGAGCCATTAATATAAATTTGTCGTATGCCAGATGCCTCTGAATATGCTAATTTCTCATTAGTTAGTTTTCCTAACTGATGAATTTTGTTGTATAGTACGTTTTCGCCTAGGCATAAACTTTTTTGTAAGCTTGGTTTACCTCTTTGAATGTCATCCATAGAAATTGATTCAGCATTGGTTCCGCATAAATCATTAATATAATCAACCAATATGTATAAAAATGCCTCATCAGATATTTCTGTAGCTGTATTAATATTTAGTGCATAAACTCCATTTGATTGTTCGGTAATAATTTTTAGCTCGGATAATAGATTCATGCTGACATCTTCACTATTATTACTTTTATACATTCTAATTAATACATCAATATCTGATTTTAAAGTTGTTAGTGATAAATTGACATTGTTATTATCTAGCCATAAAACAATCTGGCTTAATAAGTACTCTCTTGTAAACTTATGGGGGTATATGACATTGAAAAATAAATTATATAGAGTTGCTCTTTCTTTATTTTTAACTAAATTCCAATGAAGTAACCATAATGTATCACTATTCTCCAAATATGGATCATGTTTCAAAATACTTATGCCAAGTTCTGTTAGTTCTGTTTTATTGATTAGCCCAAGAACTTGCATCCAGTGATTTAATGATTTAATCATATTAATGCCAAGACCTAATGTCTCGATACCTATTTCAACATTACTTAGGCTAAAGATATTTTTATTTTTTTCAAAAGCATCTAATCCTTTAGTAATCCAATCTATTTTACATTCAAATTTTTCATGACCTGAAAAAGATGTTTTAATCTTTGCCATTTGATTTTTCCTCTAAATATTTTATTACTGCTTCATTTTGTTTGTTTTGTTCATACAACTCAAGATAAGGAGATACCCACTTAGGAGTATTAGGAGTTCTATTTTTCCGTTTTGCAAACCATCCTCTGATAGTTGGCATAGGAGTATTGGTTAAGTTTCCAAAAGCTTCTTCTGATAAGCCATTTAGTCTTAAATTTTCTTTGAAATCCTTATAATTCATAGTATGTATTTTACATAAAAAACATGGTTTATTAGATTAATTATGTGTAATTTACATTTATTTTATGTAAATTACACAATTGTTTGAATGCAAAAATTAGTTAGAGTCTCACGGTAGAGACAAAAGGCTCACTCTTTACAGATGCGTTACGTTCAGCAGAATAAGCCAAGATAGACTGTGGGCTAGCACACTTTGATGCACTTGGTGATGATGTAGTGTTTATTAAGGCTACAGAGATGAAGGATATTGAAGATGTGGTGTATGGATAAAAGATTGAAGGTATCGACTTCCCCCCCTCTTGAGGTCTATCCCGCTTTTCTTTATTGATATTTTAGGTTGGATAATATATGCCTATCTAAATTATAGATGAGAGTATATTGCACTATCTATAATTTAGATGGGAAGATAATATCCCTTCTAAAGATTGTTTTTCTATAATTAATCAAACTAATCATATATGATCTTTTTACCTATATAGTAAATATATGGGTAGTTTTTTGATTTTTTTACCCATATTTTTACTATATAGGTCATTTTTACTCTTATTTACTCAAGTGCACCATTTTGAAGTAAATGAAATAACTTCTTATTTACAAAATATACTTCACGACC
>DQSS01000159.1 GCA_015663165.1 Arcobacter sp.
AAAAATTCTAACTTTGAATTAATAAATCATAAGATTAATAATATATTGAATTAAAGTTTTATATTACCATATCCTTAACAAAATTATAATATAATAATATATTAAATACTACACAACTTAGCAAATATTTAAAGGAATAAAATAAATGATAACTTACGAAACTATTAAAAAATTAATGTTTAACTTCGAGCCAGAAACAGCACATCATATAGCTGAATATGGATTTAAAATCTTACCACATTGTAGAATGATAAATAACTATATGGTTGAAAGAAATTTTGTAAATAATGATATATTAACTCAAGATTTACTTGGTACTACTTTTCACAATCCTATAGGTTTGGGAGCTGGATTTGATAAAAATGCTACTATGATAAAAGCTATGCCAGCTATGGGCTTTGGATATACAGAAATTGGAACTATGACTCCAAAACCACAAGCAGGAAATGCAAAACCTAGACTTTTTAGATTTCCAGAGCAAGAAGCTATTCAAAATGCTATGGGGTTTAACAACAAAGGTGCTTATGAAGTTATACAAAACTTAAAAAAAGTATATCCTTATGCTATACCTATTGGGGCAAGTATTGGTAAAAATAAGCTTACTGCTGAAAATGAAGCACTTAAAGATTATGAAACTTTAATAAGAGGATTTAAAGATATTTCTGATTATTTAGTTGTAAATATTTCTAGTCCTAATACTCCAAATTTAAGAGACTTACAAAATGAAGAGTTTATTAAAGCAGTGTTTGGAATGGCAAAAGAGATTACTGATACTCCTATATTACTAAAAATAGCTCCAGATATGCAAAATGATACAGCTATAACTTTATGTCAAACAGCTATTGAATCTGGTGCAGATGGAATTGTTGCAACTAATACAACTCAAGATTATTCGCTTCTACCAAATCCTAAAGATTTTGGGGGAATAAGTGGTGCTGTTATGAGTGACAAGTCTTATGATATATTTAAAGCTATAGGAAGAGAACTTTACGATAAAACTACTCTTATAAGTGTAGGTGGTATATCTGATGCACCTGATGCTTATCGCCGAATTAAAGCTGGTGCTTCTTTAGTTCAAATATTAAGTGGATTTATCTTTAAAGGTCCATCGATGTGTAAGAATATAAATGAAGAACTTATAGAACTAATAAAAGCTGATGGTTATGAAAATATATCTGAAGCTATTGGTGCAGACTTTAAATAATGAAAAATAAACTTATAAAATCTATTTTATTGATTTTTATACTTACCCAAGGATTACTTATGGCAAAAAATAGCCTACCAAAATATTATGAAAAGACTTTAAAAAATGGTCTAAAAATAGTAGCAATACCGCTACACAATGAATCAAATGTTATAACAACAGATATTTACTACAATGTAGGAAGTAGAGATGAAGTGATGGGAAAAAGTGGAATAGCTCATATGCTTGAACATCTAAATTTTAAATCTACAAAGAACTTAAAAGCTGGAGAGTTTGATACTATTGTAAAAGGTTTTGGTGGAGTAAATAATGCTTCTACTGGATTTGACTATACTCAGTATTATATAAAATCATCTTCTAAAAACTTAAGTAAATCACTTGAGTTATATGCAGACCTTATGGAAAACCTTACATTAAAAGATGAAGAGTTTCAACCAGAAAGAGATGTAGTAGCAGAAGAGAGACTTTGGAGGACAGATAATTCTCCTATGGGTTACTTATACTTTAGATTGTTTAACAATACATATGAGTATCACCCTTATCATTGGACTCCTATAGGATTTATGGATGATATTAAAAATTGGAGTGTTGAAGATATAAGAGATTTTCATAAAAGATTCTATACTCCTAACAATGCGACACTAATAGTTGCAGGTGATATTACAAAAGAAGAAGTATTTAAAAATGCTAAGAAGTATTTTAAAGATATAAAAAATACAAAAGAAAGTAAAAGTGTAAAAAAAGAACTTCATACAAGAGAGATAAAACAAGACGGTGCAAAAAGAGTAATCATTCATAAAGATTCTCAAGTAGAAATGCTTGCTATTAACTTTCATATTCCAAACTATTTACATAAAGACCAAGTTGCATTATCTGCACTAAGTGAGCTGCTTAGTTCAGGAAAGAGTTCAAGGTTAAATGAGCTTTTAATAGATAAAAAACAACTTGTAAATACTATTTATGCATATAATATGGAGCTTAAAGATCCTGGTGTTTATATGTTTTTAGCTGTTTGTAATCCAGGTGTTGATGCAAAAATAGTTGAAGAGATAATCTGGGAAGAGATTGAAAAAATCAAAGGGGGTGCTATAAAAGAGTCAGAACTTAAAAAAGTGAAGATTAATACAAAAGCAGACTTTGTATTTGCATTAGAAAGTTCGAGTAGTGTTGCTAGTTTATATGGTAGTTTCTTAAGTAGAGGAGATATCACACCTCTTATGTCTTATGAGAAAAATATAGAAAATCTTAAAACATCAAATATCGTAGATGTAGCAAAAAAATATCTTACAAAAGATAACTCAACAACAATAATCTTAAAAAAGAAAGATTAAATAAAATATGTCAAAAAATATACTTATATTATGCACAGGTAATAGCTGTAGAAGTATTATTGCTGAAGCATTAATAAATAAAGAACTTGATGGAATAAAAGCATATAGTTCTGGTGTAAAAGCAAGTGGAAAAGTAAATCCAAATGCTAAAAAAATATTAGAAGAAAATAATTGTTGGAGTGATGAATATCACTCTAAAGTTATAGAAGAAATTTTACATATAGATTATGATTTAGTTATAACTGTATGCGATAATGCAAATGAATCTTGCCCCATATTTCCTAAAGAAACAAAAGTAATACATGTTGGTTTTGAAGATCCGGATGGAAAAGAATTTGGAGAATTTGTTAATACATATCAACTTATAAAAAAAGAATTATTACCTATAGTATCTAGACACATTCAACTTTAAAGTATTTTTTTAGTAAAAATGGTGGTACAACTGTTGTAATTATAATAACGAAAATTAGCATTGCATAGATGTCATTTGGTAGTACACCATTTACTCTACCCATCTCTGCAAATATAAGACCAACTTCTCCTCTTGGTATCATAGATACTCTAATAATAGCATTGTTTCGTATAGATTTTTGGAATATAAAAAAAGCTCCTACAAACTTACTAAAGAATGCAACAAATATAAAAGTTGTACTCATAATCCAAAAACTACTAGATGAAAAATCAATCACACTTAAATCCAAAGACAATCCAACCATAACAAAAAATATAGGGGTAAATAACTGAATAATTGGAGTCATACTTATTTTTACTTCTTTTAGGAGTATTTCATTTGTACCTAAAAGTGCTCCAAAAGGTAAAAAGAATCTTCTATACAATGCAATACCAGCAGCAAATGCACCAAGGATTGCAGGTGCTCCTATTAGATGAGAAAGATAAGAAAATAATAATATCAATGAAATAATAATAGTTGGCATATACCCAGATACAAGAGTTTTACTATGATAGTGATGAATAACATAAGACAATACTTTAGCTAAAATTGGAGCAAGTATTAAAAATCCGAGTACCATACCTGTAACACTTAAAGTATGATTGAAACTTACTTCTTGTGCTATAGAATAATCATATATGAAAACTAACAAAATTATACCAATAACATCATCAATAACAGTAGCACCTATTACTATCTGAGCGATAGTAGTATTTTCCATATGAATGTCTTTTAATACTCTAAGCGTTATACCGATACTTGTAGCAGTTAAAGTTCCATCTATAAATAAGGATATATCAAAAGCTAAATTAAAAATATAGTAAGATACAGATACCCAAAAAAAAATGGCAAGATTACACCTAAAAGGGTAACTACTAAAGACTTAGTTCCAGCATCTTTCAATCTATCAAAATCAGTTTCTAAACCAACTTCAAATAAAAGTAAAATAATACCAATCTCTGCTAATATTTTTAATACTTCATTAGGAGAAACAATACCTAACATTGATGAGCCTAGGAGTATTCCAGCAAAAAGTTCACCTAATACAGATGGCACTCCTAATTTAGCAAAAACTTCACCTAAAATTCTAGCTACAATTAGTATCAAAACAATGTTAGTAAAAAATCATGTGTTTCCATATTTGATTATACAAAGTATAATATTAATTGTAACCTAACAGTATATAAATAACTAAATTGTAATTAACTTTTATTTATAGGTAACTCAATAAAAAACTTAGCACCCATGCTTGTATTTTTAACATAAAGCTTTCCATTTAAACTTTTAGTAATGATCTCAAAACTCATATGAAGACCAAGACCTGTACCTTGTGACTGATGTTTTGTAGTAAAGTATGGTTCAAATATTTTGGATATAATATCTTGTGGAACTCCACCTGCATTATCTTCTATTGATATGATTAAATTATTTTCTTCTTTGATCATATCTAAGATTATATTTGGATTTTTAATTTTATTTTCAAGAAGTATATCTTTTGCATTATTTATTATATTTATAATAACTTGAGGAAGTTCCCCTGTAGTCATATATATTTCTACTTTATTTTCATAGTTTATTCTATCTTCTAGTAAAATTTGATTGTCTTTTATTGTTGCAGTTATGATACCTAGTGCTTGGCTTATTTCATCTTGGATGATTATATTTTTATATACTTTTTCACCTTTTATAAAATCTCTAAAAATATCAATTGTTTTAGATAAATATTGTGCATTATTATTTATCGCTTTACATGTAGTAAAAAAGAATTCATCATCTAGTATGCCAACTTCTTTTTGCATTTGAATACTTGTAATATGTGAAGATATTGAAGATAATGGCTGTCTCCACTGATGTGCAATATTACCTATCATTTCTCCCATTGATACCATTTTTTCAGATTGTGCTAAAAGTTCATTTTGTTGTTCAAAGTCTTTTTTAGCTGTTATATCGTGTCTAATTGCAACATAACCAATTGGTTCATTTTTATCATTGTATTCAGGTGTAATTATAGCTGAAGTCCAATAGTAAGTATTATCTTTTCTTAAATTCTTAACCTCACCTTTCCAAGTTCCATTTTGTTTGATAGTAGACCAAACATCCTTAAAAACTGCACTTTCCATATCTAAGTGACGAATTATATTATGAGGTTTACCTATTAAATCTTCTCTTTTATATCCTGAAATTTCACAAAAGGCATCACTTACTTCAGTAATAATTCCTCTTAGATTTGTTTTTGAATATATAACATACGTACTTACTAGTTCTGCATTTTTCATCAAATCTCTAGTTTGTTCTTTTACTTTATTTTCTAAGTTTTCATTTAAAGATTTAAGTTCTCTTTCATTTTTTTCTATCTCTTTAGATGCTGGTCTATATATAAAAAGCACTTCTAATAGCAATAAAAATAGTGTACATACGGTAAGATAATACTCATAGTCTGTCATCTCTTCTAATTGTGTTGAGGCAATATACTCATACTCTTGTACTACTAAATCTAATTGCTTTACTAGATGTGGTATAGATATTTTTGCTGATTTTAAATAACTTGAATCTTTTGTATCTATAAGTTTTTCAAACATAAAAAGATATTCATTAATATTTTTATCTAAATAATCATCATAATATATAATTGATAAGTCATCAGAAAATAATTTTGTTAATAAATACTTATGTTTGGATTTAATATCTTCTATTGTATCTTTTAGATATTTTTTACTTTTCTTATCTTGGAACTCAAGAAATGTATTTGCTTGAATAAGTAACTTAAGACTAAGCATTCTTTGCTTTCCACTTATATTTATAATTTTAGCATATTCTTCATTTTGAGAAATAGCATTTGAGTTTATAAGATTTGTTATTATTATAAATATTGCTATTAGTATTACTGCTGGGATATATCTTTTAGTAATAGATATTTTAAATATATTCAAAAATAAACCCTTAATTTTTATAAATAGTAGTATACACTAAATATAATTAAAAACTATATTTAGCACTTACAAATAACCTATCATTATTTTTTATTTTTTCAAAATAGGTATTATTACCACCAATATAGTTTATGAATCCTGTACTTAAAGATATATCATCACGATAATCATAATCAAACCATAGTCTAGCAAACCCACCATTTTGCATCTCCTTACCATATGCACTAAAAAGTATAGTAAAGTCAACTGTTTGATTTATGTAGCTTTGTGTAAATCTTAGTGCGTATTGAATATCTTTATCTTTGTTAGCAACCTCTAAAGATATACTTCCCTCACTTATTCCATTGTATTCTAAGCCTACTAATGCATCTAACTTAGAACTTATAGTATTACTATCATAATTATCAAAGTATGCTATTTCTGTTTTTATTAAATATGAGCTGATAACTTTGTTGTATGCAAATCCTAACATATTTGATTTATATGTTGTGTTATCTATATACTGATTTGAAAAATATACTGATATATCTTGACCTTGTAGTGCAGCATTAGCACTTAGTGCCAGACCACTGTTATTTAATGAATCTGATGGTTCTTTTACAGTTGGTAGCATAAAGTATTCACTTTTAGCATCAGCTAAAGTTGAAAATCTATTTTCATGCAATAAAATGGCACTGTACGACCATACTGATGTAAAATAATCCACCTTAGACATAACTCTACCAAGTCTTAAGTCTTTTATATCAACCATTCCAGGTCTTGTTATATCCATTGGATTTAAAGTATCAGTTATACGGATATTGTCTGATTTTCCCCATACTACTATTTGTCGCCCTATTTTTATATCTATATCACTTTTTAAACTTCCTTGAATATATAGTTCATTTATATCAAAGTCTCTATCATTTGTTACATTTGAATACAAATCGTTGTAGGCTTTTATTGTAGACTTTGCTTTAAATTGTTCATTTACTTTATACTCTAGATTCAAATTAGCTGATATTTTAGCTGATGATATTTTTCCTTGATGAGAATATGAATAATTACTACTTGCAGTTACAGAACCAAAATATATAAAATCTTTTTTTTCTTCTTGTTTTACTTTTTGTATTACAATAGGCTCATCACTTCCAAACTCATCTTCTTCATCAAAGCCATCTGCGGCATATGTACTAGAGTAAAGTAACAATGTAGATATAAAACTTAAGGCAATAGATTTTAGAAACATACTTATAACCCTTTTTCAATAGTTCTTATACTAAACATCTCTTCTTTTAAATCTTGATTCATCTTAATATCACTTTGAATTAAGATAGTTTTATGAATAGTTTTTTTACCTTTTTTCATAGTCATAGTTGTAACAGTAGCTACATCAATACCATCTATTGTTTCTACTTTTTTTACATCCATATATTTAACTCTTTTTGCTTTTTTAAGATAAAATTTTGCACGTGTTAGCATATAGTTGTCTTGTCTTACATAAGCTACAGATTTTAAATATCCAGTTTCATCTCTTACCTCATCATTTTTAGGAGTCATTTCAACTATCCAAACTTTTTGGTTTCCTGATTTTCTTTTTACTACTGATTCTTTTATAAGCTTGATATTAAAGTCACTTAGAACTGGCTCTGTCATATCAAAGTATGAAAAGTCACTTCCCATAAAACTACTGTCTTTATCACTAGCTGGTATTCTTTTTGTTTTGTTTAATGCAGGTAAATACAACCATTGGTCATCATCTTTTTCATCTGCTTTATAATCAAATGTTAAAAATGCAGTATTTTTTACATCACTTGGAGATAAAAAGAATATAAGCTTTTTTTCATCTTCTCCTATATCTTTAGAGAAAGTTTTCATATCTCTTACTCTTTTGTGTCCATTTTTATCAATAAGTTGCATCTGCATATTTGCGATGATATTGTCCCCATCATCTCTATCTTGTACTTTTTGCATAATATCTAATCCACTTTGAGCAAATAAAATACTCGTACTTAAACTAATTGTTAGTAGTAGTTTTTTTATCATTTTCATTTTCCTTTTTTATATTTGTTATTTTATTTAAATAGTATTAATATAGTGTTAATCTATTTCTTTCTTAAAATACTTAGCAAAGCAGGAAGTAAAACTAAATCTAGCAATAAAGCTATATTTAGAGCTACTACTGTAACAATTGCAAAGTTTACATTGGGTACAAAACTACTAGTAGCAAACACTGCAAAAGTAAATGACAATATAAAAGTAGTAAGTATCATAGCATTTGCACTATGTGAGATAATATAATCAATAGTATCTTCAAAACTATGCGTTTTTATAGCTTTAAAATATTTACTGAAAAAATGAATACTATCATCAACTGCAATACCAAGTATAACAGCTGCGCTTATAGCAACACCAATATCAATAGTAAGTCCAACATATCCCATAAAACCTGCAACCAATATAATAGGTGCGATATTTGGAAGTATAAATAATAATGTCATTTTTATATTTTTAAATATAAGTAACATTAAGACTACAACCATTAGAAGTGTAAAACCTATAGATACTATTAAAGTATCACTTACCCCACTTTGCATATATGCAAATATTGTTGTTTGTCCTTGTACTTCACTTTTATATTTTGTATTTGTTATCCACCAGTTATTTATCCACTTTATCATCTCTAGATCTTTTGATGTATCTTGAATATTGCTATTTAGAGATAATCTTATCTTTTGATATGGTGAATCTAGCTTATCATTTGTTGTTTTTCCTTGAGGTAGATTCATATTGTATAAAAGTAAATACTGTGCTATTAGATTTTGGCTACTTGGTAGTTTTTCTTTGCTTTGTGGGTTTAGTACTTTTTGCATTCTTACTATTATGTCTTTTATAGAAGTTGTAAATCTTATATTTTCAAAGTTATTGTATAAATCATCTTCAAAGTCTATAACTGTTTGTAAAAATTCTTTATTTTTTATACCATCTTTTCTTGTACTGTCTATTACTATTTCATATATCATAGCACCTGTAAGTTTATCTTCTATAAAAGTTGAACCTTCTCTTACAACAGTATCATCTCCAAAATATTTTATACTATTACTATCTACTTTTGTTTTTGTAAGTCCATACCCTAATACTATAAATACAACTAAGAAGATAGCTATAATTTTTTTATCATTTCTTACTATAAACTTCCCATATCCTTTTGTATCTAATAGGTTTAAAAACTTCATTGGTTTTACTTCATAGTCTTCTTTTAGAGTAAGTAAAATAGTAGGTGCTAAAAAAACTGTAAATATAAATGCTAAAAAAGCAGATGATGTTATAGCTATACCTAAAGTAGAAATAGGTTCTATAGAACTAAGTCCTAAAGTTGCAAATCCTATAGCAGTAGTAAGACTTGTAAGTGCTATTGGCACAAGATTGTTTTGAAGTGCTTTTGTAACTGCTTGCTTATTTGTAAACTTTTGAAGTTTAAAATATATCCAAGATAAATAAAAGTGCATAACAGCAGCTATTGCAATAGCACTTACAAAAGATGGGATATTTACTGTAAAATTATTTAGCTTATATCCTAAAAGTACTTGTACAGATAAAACTGTAAGAAATGTAAATACTATAACAACAGATGGTACTAATACACCTACAATATTTCTAAACAATAAGAACAACAATACAGTCACAATCACAACAGCAAGTGGCATAAGTACCATAGCATCTCTTTGAGATACTAAAACTAAAGAAGCTGTAATAGCAGGTATTCCTGATATATAAAACTTATATCCACTTTGAAGTTCATATTTTTTTGTAATCTTTAGTAGTTCATTAAAAACAAATATATTTACTTCTTCATTTGCTCCAATCTCTTCAGATAATCGTACAGCAATAGCTGTAGTTTTGCCATCTTTAGAAATAAGTTGATTTACTATTAGATTATCTTTTATAGCTATATCTCTTTTTTCTTCTAATTTATCAAAATCTTCAATAAACTCATCGACTCTAAAATTGTCATTTTTATCACTCATAAACGAATAATTTGTTAAAGAAGTAACATCATCCACACCTTCAATATCTTCAAACTCAAAGGTGAGCTCCATAATAGTATCAATGGCTTTTTTATTAAATACACCATTTATAGAAGTAGTATCTTCAAAAGCTATTATAAAAGTATCATCACCAGAAAAATCAGATCTAAATTTATCATAGTTTTTAATAACACTAGAATCATTATCAAACCAAATTCGATAAGATCCCTCAAAAGAAATATCCTTTAAACTGATACTTAATAGCATAACTAGCAAAGTTGTCAAGAAAATTATTCTGTATTTTTGTTTATCCAAAAAGTCTATATATTGTTCCATATCTCTATCCCAAATTTAAATATAAACAATGATAACATAATAATGTAAACAATGTCAACATATATATAAATATAATTTAGATATAATATCTTTATGATAAAAAATGATTACCACCATGGCAACTTAAAAGAAGAATTCTTAAATATTGCTTTTAATTTTATATTGTCTAATGATATAGATAAGCTTACATTAAAAATATTAAGCGATGAAACAGGTACTTCAAGAAGCGCAATATATAGACACTTTAAATCTAAAGATGCTCTAATAGAAGAGATGATTGAAAAAGGTTTTGAACAATTTGACAATATAACCTCCCCTATACTTAAAGATAAAGAAAAATCACTCGTAGATAGATTTTATCTTACTACCAAAGCATATATAAATTGGGCAAAAGTAAATCCTAGTCTTTATAGACTATTATTTGGTAAAAAATATTCTCATATTAGAGAAGAGATTATGAGTATTCAAGATGAAAACTGTAGCGGTTTTAGTGGATTGAAACTTGCAATTGAAGAAGGACAAGCTCAAGGTATCATAAAAAAAGATGATAGTTATAAACAAGCTATTATTATATGGGCTTCTATTCATGGACTATCATCTTTGATTATTGATGATTTTCTTGATATTCAAGAGATACATGAAGAGTTGTATTCTGATATGTTTAAAAGCTTGCTAGCTGGAATAATTAGCAATAAAGTTAAGATAATATCTACAATTCCTTTTGTAAATAATATTTTAAAACTTAAAGAAAACTAAACTATTTTAAATCTTCTATAAGCTTTAGTTCTTTACTATTTGTAGTTGGTTCTAACTTTTTTAGTTTATCTTTTGCATTTCCTAATTCTCTTAAATCTTCACTAATAGCATCTAGCCTTTTATCAAAGTTATCACCTTGTGAGCCTTTACTCTTTTGATTTTCAACTGAGCCTATCTCTTTTTTAGCTTCAATTATGGCTTCGCCACTAACTCTTTGTTTTATTTTTAAAACAGCTAGTTCCAAAGAAGATATCATCTTTTCTAATGCTTCAAGTTCAGATTTAGTTAGACCTGTTCTTAATACTGATAAAATATCATCTATTATTTTCTAGGTATCTTGCTCTTTAGTACTCACGCTTGTATCAGCAAGCATATCTTCAAATGTTTTATTTTTAGTAGTTGTTTGTGTTGTATTATTTGTAGTTTGAGATGTAATATTTGTGTTATTTGA